>DATDFQ010000005.1 GCA_036522515.1 Bacteroidota bacterium | reverse complement strand
GCGCGACCTTCAGGTCGCGTGGCGATCAACGCAGGCTAAAGCCTGCGCCTACCGATGACTCCTGGGCTGGTGCGGTATTGGTAGGCGCGACCTTCAGGTCGCGTGGCGATCAACGCAGGCTAAAGCCTGCGCCTACCGAACCCGGAGGCCTCATCCCCCCTCCTCGATGCGTTTCACCTGTTCGCGGAGGATGTCGATCGTCAGATCGACGGTTTCACGGTGAGTGCGGAAGCAGAGGATTGCGACGCGCAGGATAAACGTGCCGTTGAGGAGCGTCGAAGAAAGAAACACGCGCCCGTCGCGCTGCACCCCCTGAACCAGCTTCTGGTTGAAGGCGTTCGGGTCTCCGCGTTTCGGAATATACCGGAACGTGACGACCGAGAGATCGGGAAACGGGCCGACCTCGAACCCGGGGACCTCGCTGATTCGCCCGTGAAAATAGCGGGCGAGCAGGAGTTTCTCTCCGAGCGCTGCGCGGAACGGGGCGAGGCCCAGAAGCTTCAACGGGAGCCAGAGCCGGAGCCCGCGGAAATGCTTGGTCAGCTCCGGGGAGAGATCGGCCGGAGAAAGCTCGTTATCCGACCGGCGGGCGTCCTGGAGATAATTCGCCTGGTACCAGAACGCGTCGTACAGGCTCTTCCTCTCTCTCACGAGGACCGCTCCCGAACCGTACGGGAGAAAAAGCCCTTTGTGGGGATCCATGACGAGAGAATCCGATTTCTCCATCCCTTTCAGGATTCCGTTCGCCTCGTCGCTCAGCACGAAAAATGCCCCGTAAGCGCCGTCCACATGGAACCAGAGTTTCCGCGCATTCGCGATCCCGGCGATCGCATCGAGCGGATCCACCGCGCCCGTATCGGTTGTTCCCGCCGACGCGATGACGAGCCACGGGTGCAATCCCTGTTGACGGTCTTCCGCGATCGACCGTTCGAGGCTGGCGGCGTCCATCCGGTGTTGCCGGTCGGTCGGCACGTGACGGAGGAGGCATTCTTTCAGGCCCGCGATCCGGATCGCCTTGTCCACCGAGTGATGCGCCTGTTCCGTCAGATAAATCGTCGAGCGTTCGAACTCTTTCGATTTCAGGCCCGACGCTTCCCTGGCGGCGACGATCCCCGCCAGATTGGCGATGCTCCCGCCGGATGTGAGATTCCCGCCCGCCCCCTTCGGATACCCGACGATTTCCGCCATCCAATCGGTCAGGAGATTTTCGATCAGGACCGCGCCGGGTCCGGCGAACATGATGCCGGCATAACGGTTTGTGACGTCGGCGAGATAATCCCCCAGCGCGGAAAGATAAATCCCGCCTCCGGGAATATAACCGAGGTGCCCGCCCGAGGCGGGGTTCAAACCCGGACGGTCGACGTGGTTCCTGAGGAGTTCGAGCAGCGCGTCGATCTTGAGAGGACTCTCCGAGATCGGTGAATCCAGGATGCCGGCGTCGTTGCCGTCCGGGACGACGTACGCGGGAAGATCGTAGATCGAATCGAGGAACCGGTCGGCGTATTGGACGACTGCGTCGACGAGGGTCGATCTCTCCTCGCCCCGCGGTTCGAGCCTGCGGGCGATTTCTTCCAATCGGGCTATCTGGTCGGGCATGGTATCGGGCGGGGTCGTTCGGTGTGTGATTAGTTTTCGAGGACGTCGTTCGCCAGATGGCCTCCGCCGCCGGCCGCGGGAGGAACATGTTCCGCAAGCACCCCTCCGACGCGGTCGATTGCGCTGGCGATTCCCTCGCGAAAGCCGCCTTTCCTGAAGTAGCCCGACATCTCCGAGGCGATCGAATCCCAGGTGCCCTCCTGCACTCTGGAGTGAATTCCCTCGTCGGCGATGATCTGGAACGCCCGCTCGGAGAGGAGGAGAAGAATCAGAACTCCCGTCCGTCCCGGCGTCCGGTCCATCAGCAGCCGGCGGAATTCTCCCAGGGCGAGGTCATGGAGCGACAACGAGCGTTCCTTCCAGCGGCGGCGGTGCCGCACGACGACCCGAATTTCACCGGAGGTCTTCGATTCCGCCGCGGCTATGCGCTCCGAGAGGAACTGCAGGTCGTCTTTGGTCAGATGGTTTCTCATGAATTCTACCAGCTTCCGCTCGCCCCCCCTCCGCCAAAGCTTCCGCCCCCTCCGCTGAAGCCGCCGCCACCGCCGCCGGATCCGCCGCCCCCGAACCCCCCGCCTCCGCCGAACCCTCCGAACCAGAAACCGCCGGAACGATATCCCCGTGATCCGACGTAATGTCTCCGTCCCGCACCGAAGATTCGATTGAGAATTCCGAACACGATAAAAATGAGGACGAAGAGAAGCGGCGTGAAACGCCGGATATCGGGCCTGTCCCCGGGGCTGCCCTTAAACTCCCCCTTTGTCGCCTTCATGATCGCCTCGATGCCGGCATCGATTCCTTCCGCGAATTTGCCCTGCCGGAACTTCGGCGCGATGACGCGGCGTATGATCTGGTCGCAGAGGGCGTCGGTGAGCACGCCTTCGAGTCCGTATCCGACTTCGATCCGCATGAGGCGGTCATCCTTGGCGATGATCAGAAGGACCCCGTTATCCCTTCCCTTTTTCCCGAACTTGTTCCGTTCCGCGACCCGCATCGAATACTCCTCGATGCTCTCCCCGTTCAGGGAAGGGACGATCAGGACGGCGATCTGGTTGGAGGTTGCCTGTTCGAATTCAGAGAGGGAACCTTCGAAATTCCGCGCCTCCCCCTCGGAGAGCGTCCCGGTCAGATCGGTGATCCTGCGGTGAAATTCCGGGACGGGAAGCTCGTTCTGCCGGGCGCGCGCGGAACCGGACGGAAGCGCGAAAAAGAGTATTGCAAAAAAGAGAACGGCTTTCACGCTCAGAACGTTACCTTCGGGACCTTCTCGGCCCCCGGTTCGGCCTGGAAGTAGGCCTTCTGGCCGAAGCCGGTCAGCCCCGCCATGAGGGAGGTCGGAAAGGAGCGGACCCGGACGTTATAGTCCTGCACCACCTCGTTGAACCTGCGACGCTCCGTGGCGATCCGGTTTTCGGTCCCCTCGAGTTGCGACTGGAGCTGGAGGAAATTCTCGTTTGCTTTCAGCTGGGGATAGTTCTCCGCGACGGCAAGGAGCCGGGAGAGCGCCGAAGTGAGCCCGGCCTGCGCCTCCTGGAACCGCTGGAAGGTCTGCGGGTTGTTCAAAATCTCGGGAGTCATCTGGAGTTTCCCGACGCTCGCGCGGGCCTCGGCGACATCGGTGAAGACCTGGCTCTCGTGCGCCGCGTACCCCTTCACGGTCTCGACAAGATTGGGGATCAGGTCGAGCCTCCGCTGATACTGGTTCTGCACCTGCGCCCACGCCTGGTTGACCGACTCGTCCATCTTCACGAGCGAATTATACATGCCGGTGGCCCACGCGACGAAGCTCAATCCGATAAACAGGATGACCCCGACGATAACAAGAATGACGATCGTTTTTCTCTGCATTGGAGCCCTCTCAATCGTAAAATGGTGTTGGAATGGCGATATCCGGAAGAAGGATAGGTAAATATAAGAATTTTTGGATTATCGTGACCCTCTTTAAAGTAGCGCCTCGTGTCCCTTGTACCACCCCCAATTCCGTCATGCTGACATGCTTCAGGTCAGCATCTTAATACGCTTTTAGAAAGATCCCGACCTAAAACATGTCGGGCTGACGAGCAGAGATGAAGATGACACACAGCCTGCCTCCTGTGGAAACAAAAAACCCGCTCCGGTTGCCCGGAGCGGGTTTATCGTGATGGAGTCTGGGAGGGTCGCTTGTCTACGAAGCGTCCAGAAACCATTTGCACGAACTCTTATTCTTCGAGGATGATTCCCTCGACGTTTTCCAGGGAAGTGATGCCCTGACGCACCAGATCCATGGCGGAATCCCGAAGCGTGCGCATCCCGCTCTGCAGCGCGAGGTTCCGGAGCGCGTCCTCGTCGATGAAGTCTCTCGACTTCAGGATGACTTTGCGGAGCTCCTTGTTCATCGCGAGGGCTTCGAAGATTCCGAGCCGGCCGCGATACCCGCGGATGCAATGCACGCACCCGACCGCCTTGTAGAACGACACGTTCGCGATATCCTCTTCCGTGAAACCGCAGTCCTTGAGCAAATCGACGTCGACATTGTCGTCCACCGTCTTGCACCGGTCGCACAGTTTGCGGATCAGCCGCTGGGCGATGACGATATTCACCGTATACGCCAGCAGGAACGGTTCGATCCCCATGTTGTACAAGCGCGTGATCGCGCTGACCGAGTCGTTTGTATGGAGCGTCGAAAAGATCAGGTGTCCGGTGTTGGCGAGCTTCACGGCGATCTCGGCCGTGATGCGGTCTCTCATTTCACCGACCATGACCACGTCCGGATCGTGGCGCAGGAGTCCGCGCAGCGCGCCCTCAAAGTCGAGCTTGTGGTTCAGCTTCACCTGCCGGCATCCTTCGATGAGGTATTCGACCGGATCCTCGATCGTGACGATATTGATGCCCGGGTCCATGATCGTCGAAATCGCGGCGACCTGCGAGGTCGTCTTTCCGCTTCCCGTGGGGCCCGTAAAGATGACGATGCCCTGGGGCCTGCGGATCGCCTTCATGAAGGCGTCTTTGGTCGCGTCCGGCATTCCGAGCCCTTCGACCCCGGTATTCTTGTCGCCGCTCCGGAGAACACGAATCACGATCGATTCAAGCTTGCTGCCCAGATCTGCGCTGTGGATCGGCATCGTCGAAAAACGGAACCTGATCGATTTGTTGTCGATCGTGCGCTGGGCGAATCCGTCCTGGGACAGAAGCCGTTCAAACCTGTCGAGGTTCTTCCCGCGATCCTTGACGACCGTGATGACCGCCTCGGACCGGACGTCGGTGATCGCGCTCCAGAGCGAGAGGCGTCCGTCGATACGGAAATGGAACTCGGTCCGGTGCGACGCTTTGGGAATGACGTGGATATCGCTCGCGCCGGTGCGCACGCCGTCGGCGAGGACTCCTTCGATCAGCTCGTTGAGCCTCCCGCGCCCCATCTCGTCCTCGAGGGTCTTCTCGATTTCCTTTTCGGTTTCCTGCCGGTCATAATCGGAGAACCCGTCCTCGGGCTCCACCCCGACCTCTTTCGCGCTCTGGTCGAACGCGAGCTGTCGCCAGAGCTCGGACCAGGCCGGCGTGGGGACATGCTTGATTTCGTACTTCAGAAATTTGAACGCCCGTGCGATGGTATGGACGGACGGATGGGTCGTGTCAGGAGTGATGATCGTAAGCTTGTCGTGGCCGTTGCTGAAGAGCTCGAACGGAAGGACCTTCAGCTTGACCGCCAGTTCGTAATTTGCCGGGGAGAGCCCGTCCAGGTGTTGCCGGATGAACTGCAGCCGGTCCTTGTTGCCGAACATCGGAGAGGGATCTACCGACTCGAACGAATAGAAGCGGGCGACGGTTTTCAACACCAGTTCGCGGTCGGCACCCAGGTCGTCGATCAGGATCTCGATGAACCGTTTCTTGCCCGCGCCTTTCCCCTGCGTCTCCAGTGCGGTTGCGATCTGCTCCTTGGTCGCGACGCCCTCGTCGAGGAGCGTCTGGATCAGGCGCGTAGCCCCCGGTTTCCTGGAGACAGCCTCTTCGGCCCCGTCCGGGCCTTTCGATACGGTAGCGCGCTTGACGGGTGTGCCCTCTCCTTCCGGAAGATTCTCAGAGTCGAACAGAACAGACTCGGTCTCTTCTTTCTTCTGACCCGTGAATTTCACAGACACCAGACCCCTCAGTGTGTTGTCTTTCTTTCCAGCTGTGTGTTGTGTAGACATAATACCCTCATTTCTGATCGTTACTTAATGTTAGGATGACATATTTCCTGCTTACAATGATAGCAACTTACCTCTCCCCAATCATGTGTACCGTGATGGGGGACACCGGATGTGACACGGGATAAGCGTTTCGCGCTATTTTTTTGGGATTCTGCGCAGAAGTCGCGGAAAGCCGGCCATTTACGCCAGGACACTTCTACCCGTGCGAGGGGGAGATATGCCCGATTTGGGCGGGGAAAGGGGGGTTACAGTGAGGGGGGGTGAATGTCTTCCCGGCGTTATTCGCCCGAAGATTCCTGCATTTCCAGGACGGAAGCGTCGATCATCTTTTGGGTCTCGTAGGCCTGGAGATCCCGGATCGTATGATGGATCCGCTGCATTGCGCCGTCGATCCGGTCGAGCCACCTCAGGATTTCCGTATCCTCCTGAAACCTCCGACGGATCTCCTGCGTGGTGACGCCGATGATCGCGAGAGGATTATTCACGTTGTCCTGGAGAAGCATTGTGATATCGGTGGCGAGCTGGCTGTAGATTTGCTGCCGGTCGAGGACGCGCTCCATCTTCCGGCGATGTTCCTGTTCCTTCTTGTACGACTTGCGGAAGCGCTGGACCTGTATCAGCGCGGCTGCCGCCGCCCAGAGGAAAATGAGCGAATCGAATTGCATGATATAGTCGAACCAGGTTTCTCCCGCATGGGAGTGCTTGAAAAAATTGACCGAGGTCAGAAGATAGTAGAGATAAATAATCACGCCCGCGATGACCACCGGGTAGGTTTCACCGAGAAATCTGATCTTGGCCCATAGTTTCAGGAGCAACTTCATGTTCAAACCCTGTAGGAGAGTGGACGATTAGTTATTCGAACCGGCATCGGCCGATCAGTGCTGCAATGTCCGGACAAAAAAAGCGTTGATCTTCGACCAGCCATCCTTTGCCGCATCCGGACGGAAGCCCGGCTTGTTCGTGTTGGCCGGATTCATGAACCCGTGTCCGGCGCCCGGATACTCGGTGGTGGCGATGTCTTTTCCCGCCGCCTTCGCGGCGGCTTCAAAATCCCTGACCATCTCCGGTGTTATTCCCGGATCCTCCTGCCCGAAGAGGCCGAGGACCGGGCAGGGGATTTTCGCCACCAGGGACGAATCCGTGACGAGCCTGCCATAACAGATGACGCACGCGGCGAGGTCGGGAATATTCAGGGCGGCCGCAAGGGAGTACCCGCCTCCCATGCACCAGCCGATCGAGCCGATCTTTTTGGGATCGACGTCCCCCCGCCCCTTGAGGTAGGCCGCCGCCGCGACCAGGTCGCGCGCCGCCCTGTCCTCCGGAAGTCCGCGCATCAGCTCGTGCGCGAGCTCTGGATCCGCCGCAACCTTCCCGCGGTAGAGGTCGACTGCGAGCGTCACATAGCCCCGGGAGGCCAGGTTTTTCGCGTTCTGTTTCACCCAGTCGGTGAGTCCCCACCATTCATGAATGACGATGATCGCCGGAAACGGTCCCTTTCCCGCCGGGACGGAGAGGAGAGAAATAACGGAATCTTTTCCGCTTACATAGCGTACGCTGCTTGAATTGACCTTCGGGAAGGCAGGGCCCGCGGCAAGCGCCGTAATCAAAAGAAGACCAAAGAGTGTGTTTTTCATACAAAAAACTCCGATTGTTCGTTCAGGATATTCATCAACCCTTCCCGAAAAGGTCGTGAAAATCAAAAGAGAATACAAATTGCGGGGTTGAAATGCAATAGGTGTTGTGATCTGCCCGATACCCCCTGTTGTTTGCTTCTCCCCCCATTTTTCGCGACATTTTAAGGACTTTTTCCTCAAGAACCCGGTCCACCGATACCGTGCCAGAGCTTTACGCCGACCTCGCAATTCCGGTTGCGGTTGACAAAGTATTCACCTACCTCGTCCCCGACGATCTTCGTCAATCGGTCCGGCCTGGTATGCGGGCGCTTGCTCCGTTCGGAGCGCGCGCCGTCACAGGCGTCATCATCCGGGTGGGCCCTTCGCCCGGAGTATCCCGGGAGACCCCGGGCCGGTACAAGTACATCCGCGAACTCCTCGATCCCGAGCCGGTCGTGAGCGACGATCTCCTGAATCTCTCCTCCTGGATCGCGAACTATTACATGGCGCCGCTCGGCGAGGTCCTCCGCTCCGTGCTGCCCGTCGATGCGACGAGGGGCCGGCCCCGAACGGAACCCGTCATACGGATCGACGAGAAGAAGAGGGCGGACTGGAGCCGGTGGCTTTCGGAAACCCCGGCCCGGCGTCTCGAGCGGCAGAAGGCCATCATCGGCGAACTCCTTTCAACGGAGACCGGAGAAGAAGTCGTCCGGGTCCGGAGCGTCCTGGAAAAAGCGGGGGCGTCGGGGCCCACTCTCAAGATCCTGGAGCGGAAGGGGCTGGTTTCGCTGGAACGGCGCGAGGTTTCCCGGATTTCAACCTATGATCTCTACCCCTCCTCCCTCGGCGCGCAACAAATTGTCCTGAATGCGGATCAAAGCGAGGCGATCGGGACGATCGGCTCGAGCGTGGCCCAGGGGGAATTCAAGACGTTTCTTCTCTTCGGAGTCACCGGGAGCGGAAAGACGCAGGTGTACATCGAAGCGATCCGCCCGGTCCTCGAACTCGGGAAGACGGTGATCGTGCTGGTGCCGGAAATCGCCCTCACGCCTCAAATCGTGCGGCGGTTCAAGCACCAGTTCGGGGAGCGGGTGGTCGCGCAACACAGCCGGATGTCGGCCGGTGAACGCTCCGATGTCTGGAGCGCGGTGCGCAGGGGAACAGTCTCGATCGTGATCGGTCCCCGCTCCGCGGTCTTCGCTCCGCTCAAGAACCTCGGCCTGATCGTCGTCGACGAGGAACAGGATTCCTCCTACAAGCAGCACGATCAATCGCCCCACTATAACGCCCGCGACGTGGCGATCATGCGCGCGAGCTTTTCCGGCGCCGTGGTCGTGCTCGGGTCGGCAACGCCCTCCTTCGAGTCGTACTCCAACGCGGCCCAGGGCAAGTACGGGCTTCTCCGGCTCCCGGAGCGGGTGGATAACGCCCGGTTGCCGGAGATCGAGATCGTGGATATGACGTTGGAGCGGAAGGCGAAGTTTGCCGCCTACCGGGCGGACCGGAAATCGGATTTCGTGCGGGACCCGGTCGACGCGCGGTTGAATCCCCGGAAGTTCCTGATGGGGTCGCTCTCCGGAATCCTCCGGGAAAAAATAGCCGACAGGATCGGCCGGAGGGAGGGGATCATTCTTCTGCAGAACCGGCGGGGCTTTTCACCGCTGATGGAATGTTTCAGCTGCGGCCACGTGGAGGTCTGCCCGAATTGCAGCATCTCGTTGACCTACCATGCCCAGGGGAAGACTCTTCGCTGCCATTATTGCGGGGTGGAGAAGCCGGCGCCCGATTCCTGCCCGAAGTGCGCGTCGGCCGATCTCGAGCACCGGGGATTCGGGACCCAGCGGGTGGAGGAGGAATTGCGCGAGCTGTTTCCCGGGGCCGTGCTCATGCGAATGGATAGGGATACGACGACGGGCCGGAACTCCCACGATCTGATTCTGCGAAAGTTCTCGGACGGGGAGGCCGACATTCTTCTCGGGACGCAGATGGTCGCGAAGGGGTTGGATTTTTCGCGCGTGACGCTCGTCGGCGTGATCTCCGCCGACACCCAGATGCTCCTTCCCGACTTTCGCTCGTCCGAGCGGACGTTTCAGCTTCTTGCCCAGGTGGCGGGACGCGCCGGACGGAGCAAGCTCCGCGGCGAGGTCATCATACAGACCTACCTGCCCGGGCACCCGACGCTCAGGCACGTCGTCGCGCATGATTTCACTTCATTCTACGAGAGCGAGGTGGGAGCGCGGGAACAGCTCGGGTACCCCCCTTTTTCACGCCTGGTGCTGATCGAATTCAAGGGGGAGGAGGAACGGGAAGTTCTCAGGAGGGCCGCCGGGGTGGCGGAATCATTGCGCCGTCACAGGCGCCACGTGATCACCCTCGGGCCGGCGATTCCACCGATCGCGCGGCTGAAGGGGTTGTTCCGGTGCCATGTTCTGATGAAAGACTTGAAGAAACAGGATCCGTCCGGCCGGGCGTTTCGCCGGGCGCTAGCGGATGCTCTGGGAGAATACGAGAAATCGGCGGGGGGGAAAAACAGCTCGGTGAAAATGACTATCGATGTCGATCCTGCCGGGATGATGTGACGTCGGAGACCTGACCGTGCCCCGGTGCGTTTAGACGCGCACGATGTTGTAGGCCCGCTTCCCTTTTTGTTCCTGCTTCAGCTCGAACTGGACATTGTCTCCCTGAACCAGAACGTCGCGAAAACCCGTATTCTTCACGTTGCTCTTATGAAAGAAGATTTCTTCTCCCTGTTCCGTCGTAATAAAACCGAAGCCCTTTGTCGGATTAAAAAACTTCACGGTGCCTTGTGTCATACGCCCATGCTCCTTCTCAATAGAAAAAAGTAGAAAAAACCCCAGTCGGTTTTGAGGCCGGCTGGGGTTGATGCTATGGAGTTACATCAGATCTTCTGTACGTTAGCAGCCTGTAACCCCTTGGGTCCTTTTTCGACGTCAAACTGGACTTTGTCGCCTTCGTTCAGGGTCTTGTACCCCTCGCCGACGATCGCCTTGAAATGGACGAATACATCTTCGCCATTCTGACGTGAAATGAAGCCATAACCCTTGGCTCCGTTGAACCACTTCACGGTTCCTTGCTCCATGAATAGTACCCTTTCAAGAAAGAGTGATTGGATAATGTACCCGAGGCTCCGCTCCGATAGCGTCCCGAGACGTGACACTCTCCGGACGCTCGGCTTAACCAGATCTTTTTGGCTTTTTACGCATCCGCCCCATTGCAGGTGTGGCAACCATCGCTCCGAGTGTTTCTCATCGGCACCTGATCACCTCACAATGAAGCTTTTACTTGCGATGACGAATCTCGTGGTACGTTCAATGGAGATTGAACCGTTCACGGGGATTACATCTGCAGCTACAACGTAAAAGCGTGGCATTGCCACCCCCTTCCGAAAAAACCAGACTTCGGGGGCAAAAACGGTGTACTGTTAATTGGCACTACAAAGATAAGGAATTTCCCGGACTGAGGCAACTTTTTTCTTACCGCGCCATCCCCCCGGCCGGCCTGGGATTGTGCCGAAATTCCCTCAAATGCTTGATTTTTGGGCAAAAATATGCGTAACTTGATCTAGCGAACCGCTCAGGGAACCGCCCAGAGGAACGATCATGGAACTGAAGACCGTAGTCATCGACAAACCCGCCGACCTCAATTGCATCCTCGGCCAGTCGCATTTTATCAAGACCGTTGAGGACCTCTACGAGGCGATCGTGAACACGAACCCGGCCATGCGATTCGGGCTCGCGTTTTGCGAGTCGTCGGGCCCCGCGCTCGTCCGTTCGGTGGGCAACGAGGAGCGGCTCCTCGACCTGGCGAAGCGGAACGCAATGGCCCTCGGGTGCGGCCACGTTTTTATTATTATGATGGAGGGGGGCTTTCCGGTGAATATTCTGAACGCGATCAAGAGCGTCCCCGAGGTCTGCCAGATTTTCTGCGCCACGGCAAACCCTCTCGAGGTGGTCGTCGCGGAAACGGAGCAGGGAAGGGGAATTCTCGGGGTGATCGACGGCATAAAACCGAAAGGACTCGAGTCGGACGCCGACATCCGGACGCGGATCGAGTTCCTGAGAAAAATCGGCTATAAACTGAGTTGATGCGATATGAATGAAGAGACGACGGTGCTGGCCCCGGTTCAGAAGCGGACGATCCGCGCGCCGCGCGGAAGCGGGCTGAGTTGCAAGGGATGGCTTCAGGAAGCGGCGCTGCGCATGCTGATGAACAATCTCGATCCCGAGGTCGCTGAGAAACCGGACGAGCTGATCGTCTACGGAGGGACCGGAAAAGCCGCGCGCAACTGGGAGTGCTACGATGCCATCGTCCGCAGCCTCAAGGAACTGGAAAACGACGAGACGCTTCTCGTCCAGTCGGGAAAACCGGTCGGGATCTTCAAGACGTACCCCGACGCGCCGCGGGTCCTGATCTCGAACGCGATGCTGGTCCCCCACTGGGCCACCTGGGACGAATTTCGGAGGCTCGAGGCGCTCGGACTGACGATGTTCGGACAGATGACCGCCGGGAGCTGGATCTACATCGGGACACAGGGGATCCTCCAGGGGACGTACGAAACATTCGCCGCCCTTGCGAACAGGGATTTCGGCGGCTCGCTGGCCGGCAGGTTCCTCGTGACGGCGGGGCTTGGCGGCATGGGGGGAGCCCAACCTCTTGCCGCAACGATGAACGGTGCCGCCTGTCTTGTCGTCGAAGCCGACCGCTCGCGCATCGAGAGGCGTCTCAAGACCGGTTACGTCGACGAGATGGCGGAGACGCTCGACGAGGCGCTCCTCTCGCTGATGACCGCGAAGGAATTGAAGGAAGCCCGCTCAGTCGCCCTCCTCGGGAACGCCGCGGAGGTGCTGCCGGAGTTGTTCGCCCGGAACATCCCCGTCGACATCCTGACGGACCAGACTTCGGCCCACGACACGCTTCAGGGATATGTCCCGGCGCATCTTCCCTATGAAGAAGCCCTGCGCCTCCGCGTCTCGGACCCGGCGGAATATCAGCGGCGCGCGCGCGAATCGATCGCCGAGCATGTCGGCGCCATGCTGAAATTCCGGAAGCGCGGCACGGTCGTGTTCGATTACGGAAACAACATCCGGGGGGAGGCCCTCGCCGGGGGCGTCGCCGGCGCGTTCGACATCCCCGGGTTCGTGCCCGAATTCATACGCCCGCTGTTCTGCGAGGGAAAGGGTCCCTTCCGGTGGGCGGCGCTCTCGGGGGATCCGGAGGACATTTACCGCACCGACCGGGCGGTGGTGGAGGCATTTCCTGAAAACAAGCCTCTCTGCCGCTGGATCGAAAAGGCGCGAACACAGGTCAGGTTCCAGGGTCTCCCGTCGAGGATCTGCTGGCTGGGGTACGGAGAACGGGCGAAGATGGGCCGGATCTTCAACGATCTTGTGGCGCGGGGGGAAGTGAAAGCGCCCATCGTCATCGGAAGAGATCATCTCGATTGCGGCTCGGTCGCGTCTCCCAACCGCGAAACGGAAAAAATGATGGACGGAAGCGACGCGATCGCCGACTGGCCCATCCTCAACGCCCTGTTGAACGCGGTCGGCGGCGCGAGCTGGGTCAGCGTTCACCACGGGGGCGGCGTCGGAATCGGCATGTCGATTCATGCGGGAATGGTGATCGTGGCGGACGGGACGAAGGAAGCCGGGCGGAGGCTCGAGCGCGTCCTCACCTACGACCCCGGATCGGGAGTCCTCCGGCACGCGGACGCGGGGTATGACCGCGCGATCGAAGTCGCGTCGCAACACGGGCTGAAGATTCCTCTTCCCCGCAGATGATCGCGTGGACCAGCGGTCGCTCACTTTGTGACTGTCATCCTGAGCGCAGCGAAGGATCTCCATTGGTTCGGAGTCCAAGAAACAAGATCCTTCGGTCGCTACGCTCCCTCAGGATGACAACCAATAGGAGTGTCGCTGTTTCATTTCTTATAGGTCTTGCGGTATGCGCTTCCCACGTCCCGCTCCTCTCGCAGACAAATCCCAAATTCAATGTCTCACTCCGTGTCGACTACACTGCCGCCCAGCAGATGCTCGACCTCTTCAGCGATGAGCCCGTCAATACCACCTCTCTCGCCGCCCTGCGGGGGAATCTCATCGCCGCCTCCACCACCGGCCTGATCGCCGACCGGGGAGGCGTCGCCGGCCTCCTCCGGAATTATCTCGACTCGCTCCGGTATCACCAGATCATCCGGGACGATGTCTATCACCTCGAGAGCGCGCGGAAGAGCGCGCCCGAGATCAGGAGCCTCCTCGTGGAGATGCAGAAGGGGACCTTCAGCCGCAGGGTCATCGCGACCGTCGAGCAGATCTTCCCGGCGGAGGCGGAGGTGTCGATCGACATCCCGCTCTACGCCGTCGCCCTCGGGCATGAGAACGTCGACGCCTACGTGCGTCGCATCCGGTGGGAGGGGGACGTGCCGAAATTCGTGGGGGAGGGAGAAGGGGAGCTGACCATCGTGGTCAACCTGTCGCAGTCGGTGAAATACGGCCCCGATCTTCAGGAACGGTATCTCACTCTCCTCGGCGTCGTCGCGCACGAAGTGTTCCACGCGGCGTTCGGCGCCTACAAAGACGGGTCCCGCTCCTGGCGGCGCTACCAGCGGACCCACACCCGCCCCTTCGACGCCCTTCTCGACCTCACCCAGAACGAAGGGATCGCGTATTATCTCTCTCTCGACCAGCGGGGGCACGGGTATCTTCCGCGTGATTGGTCCGCGAAGATGGGGGAAACCTTCAAGACATTCAACGAGAATGCGGCGGAATTGCTCTCCTCAAGCCTCCGGCCGGAGCGTGCGGCGGAGTTGATCCGGAACGCGAACCTGAGCGGCTACTGGGAAAGTTACGGAGCGATGACCGGCATGTTCATGGCCCGTGAGATCGATCTGCGGCTCGGGAGGGGAGCTCTGATTCAAACGATTTCAGAGGGTCCTCTCGACATGCTGGCGAAATATGCCGGCCTGACCGACCGGGACGACAGACTCCCGAAGCTCTCGGATCAGATAATTCGGGAAATAGCCCGAAAATAAGCTGAAAACAGGTTGATTTCAGCGGTTTCACCCTTCCCCTTCAAAACCCTCCCGTAAGCGTATTTTTCTCACCTGAAAAGAAGAGAAATGTGGACTTCGAGGAAAATTTTAGTATATTCTCTTCCAATATAACCGTACAGAGGGCTTGAGGCTTATACAGGTTTTTTAAAGTGAAACAGTAGCCACGTCAACCAAAAGTGAGTAACTCATTGGCAAACATAAATCTCTTCCAAAAAGACGAAGATAGGCTGAAACTTGGCCTTCAGGGGGTCTATCCCGATCGGCTCATAGAACCCGTCAAGGGGAAAGGGGATTCCCACCACCCCGTGAACGAGGCGATGACGCGCCCATGGCTCAAACATTATTTCATCATGCAGGTGCTTCGCGACACGAAGTCGCAGGATGAAACCATCGCGCGCGACAACAACCTGATCGAGATCCTCAAATCGACGCTCCCGCTCCCCGAGAACTCGTTCACCGAAAGCACGATGAGTTCCTGGCAGATGTTTCTCGGGAGCACGTTCCGGGACGCCGATACTCCGTGGTATAACGGCATCCGGAAGGTGCTCGTGCCCGACCGCTTCTACTCGGCGATCGAGCAGCTCGAGCTGGAGATTCCCTCGTCGAATCCGGGGCACGGTCATCAGTTTCTGGATCATACCCGGACGGTGAGGAAACTCCCCCGCGTCCCGATCAAGCTCTTCATCGCGCTCGGGGGAAACGAGAAGGAGCTGTTGATCGAGATCCTCCGGCAGGTGGTGATGAACAATCCCCATAACACCGACGCGGCGCTCCTCGTCTATTCGTTCCTGAAGGCGTGGAACCGGAGCCCCGAGTTCCTCGAGCTGGCGCGCCAGGAGGGGAGAGCGGAGCTCGAAGAATGGTACTACTGGATCGAAGGCGACATGAAGAGCCTCGGCGCGCTCCGCCGGGAAGCGGGCGACCACACCACCTCGTTTTTCATTTATGACCGGGCGTTCCTCACCGCCCCGGAGTACAAGGAAATCGCCGACTGGTTCCTGAAGGAAAGCGAATTCAAGTCGGCCTACCATTTCTATTTCAAGGCCAAGGAATTTGAGACCTCCCTCGAGCTGCTGCAGAACATCAGCCCGAAGGAATTCGGCGAGCTGACGAACCTCCGGCGGCTCTCCAGGGGCGAAAAGACGATCGAGGCCGGGGCCGATATCTCCCGGTTCGCGGCACTCTACGAAGAAGAAATGGAAACGCTCCGGGGATTCGCGAGAATCCGCTCCGCCGAGACGTACAAGCAGATCACCGTGAAGGCGCGTCAGCATTTCGACCGCGAGACGATTGAAACCAAATACGCGTTCGGCGAGCTCTCTGACAACGAGTATCACCGCCTCATCGACCAGCTCGCGGAGCGGAAGCAATGAGCGACCACATGTCCGAAAAGCTCGGCATGGAGCGCTGTATGAGCTGCGACCACCGCTGGATCGATTACGAGCGCGTCCGCGGCACCTGCTATCTCTGCGGAAGCACGAACATCTCGGAATGCGTTTCGCTCCGCGACGTGCGCGATGCGATCGCGTCGCTGCGCAAGGAGGACAAACGCTACCTCGACACCCACGCGAAGCGCACGATCATCCTGAAACAGCGGTACCGCGAGATCGCCGAGCTCTCGCTGCAGCGGGCGCAGGAAGTGTACGGCAAGGTGAAGGAGCATTACGAGAAAGGCAACCTGTCGGACAAGGTCGTGGACCAGCTCATCATCGCCTTCCGCCTCTTCTCGGAGCTGGGCCTGCATAAGTCCGCCGCCTCGGTCGCGTACATGGCGGCGATGGGCTACGCGCAGCGGGGCGTGGAGAAAGAGGTCCGGGTTGTGGACGATCTCACCGATCTTGTCGCGGCGAGGCAATGGTTCATGCGCCTGGGAGCGAAGGACTGGGAAGCCGCGATCAATCTTCACATCGGCGAGAAGGCGCTCTCGACCATCAGCAACGACCCCAACCTTCTGCAGATGATGACGCAGGTGTCCCTCTGGCATTTCTACAAGGCGAGGGATTTTTTCTTTGAGCGGCACAATCCGAGGATGGTCGAGAGGATCCAGTTCGACCTCGAGCGGGCGGCGCAGCTCCTGAACACCTATTCGCAGGAGGTGTCGCAGATCGAGGCGGCGAAGATCGGCGCCCGGTCGACCCTGAAGCACGGGGAACACCTCCGCAGGGGGCTCGAATCGATGGGTCAATCGGTGCACGACGGTTTGCGCGCGCTCGGCGAGCATATCGAGAGTTACGGGGGAAGCGTCGGCAGGGCCCTGCAATCCTCCTCCGCCGCGTTCGGGGCGAACGTCACGAACGCCATGTACACGATCGCTGCCTCGGGCAAGTCGCGCGGCCGGTCGCTCGACCGGCGGATGTCGGAGGTGGGGCAGCTGATCTCCACCACCGCGCGCGAGGTCCCCGAGGGATTTTTCCAGCCGGTGAGGGAGCTCGGCGCGAAATTTGCGATCGGGGCGGTGGGAGCCGGGCTTTCGAGCGATTTGACGCACGAACCGACTGTCATCAATCTCGCGGAGAGCGTCCTCTCCGAGGTCAAAAAGTCCCAGGAGAGCTTCAAGCACCTGGACGAACCGGCGATCAAGCTGACGGGCACGCTCCTCGATACGCTCGTCTCGAAGGGCATCACGAAAGTGGTCGAGCAGCTCGAAGAGGCCAAGGCCGGCCAGAAAAACCCTTAATTGTCATCCTGAGCACAAAGTTGTCATCCTGAGCGCAGCGAAGGATCTCAAGAACAACTCCCAAACGCACCAGGGCCTCTGCGCTTCCTGCGTCCACGCACGGCGAACCGGCAACGCGAAGGGCCCGGGCTTTATCCTGTGCGGCCTGTCAAAGAGTGATCCCTCATTTCCCAAGTATCCAAGGTTGCCCGTCATGAAGTGCCCGGGATTCGAACGCCTGACCCCCCCGAACGAAGAGCCCCGCCGGGATCCCGCATGAACCGGACCGTCATCCGGCCCCTGAGCCGCCCGCACGGCAAGGCCTTCCTCTCGCTCGTCAACGCGCTCGCCGACTACGAAAAGCTGAAGCGGCCGGGCCGCGCGGCGCAGTCGCGCCTCCTGAGGGACGCGCTCGGGAAGAGAAAACGCTTCGACGCGTTTCTTGCGTTCGCGGACGGTAGGGCTGCGGGCTACGCGATCGTCTTCGAAACGTACTCTTCTTTCCGCGCGCGGCCGACGCTCTACCTGGAAGACCTCTTCGTCCTCCCGGAATTCCGCAAGAAGAAAATCGGCTACTCGCTCTTCCGGAAATGCCTCTCCGAAGCGAAACGGCGGGGGTGCGGACGGATGGAATGGATGGTGCTCGACTGGAACACGCCCGCGATCCGGTTTTACAGGAAACTCAACGCAACCTGGATGAAGGAGTGGATGCTGTTCCGCATCGACCTGTAGCATGAAGCTCGCGCTCATCAATATAAAACAGCTCGTCACCGTTTCCTCGGAAGGCCGGCGCTTCAACGCAGGGAAAGAGATGGGATCCCTCGGCTGCATCGAGAACGCCGCCGTCCTCATCGAGAACGACGAGTTCAGCTGGATCGGCCGGATGGAGGACCTGACGATGAGCAGCCTCGGCGAATCGGACGTCCTCGATTGCCTCGACTGCGTCGTGATGCCCGGATTCGTGGATTCGCACACCCACACGGTCTTCGCCGGAAGCCGCGAGGAGGAATTTGCCATGCGATCGGCGGGAGCGACCTACCGCGAAATCGCCGAGCGGGGCGGGGGGATCCTCAGCACGGTCCGGAGCGTCCGCGAGACGTCGAAGAAAGAGCTGAAGAAGAACGCGCGGAAATGGATGAACGCGATGATGATCCACGGAACGACCACGGTGGAGATCAAGAGCGGGTACGGCCTCGACACCGATAATGAAATCAAGCTCCTGGAAGCCATCCGGGAGCTCGACAAGGAAGAGGTGATGACCGTTGCCTCCACATTCCTCGGGGCCCACGCGATCCCGCCCGAATTTCTGGAGGACAGGCGGGGGTACGTCGACATGATCCTGAGCAAGATGCTCCCCTATGTCGGATCGAAGCAGCTTGCCACTTTCTGCGACGTCTTCTGCGAGGAGGGATACTTCGACCCCGGAGAATCCCGGTCGATCCTCCTCCAGGGAAAACAATTCGGCCTCCTGCCGAAAATCCACGCCGACCAGCTCTCCGGCCGGGGAGGGGCGGAGCTCGCGGCCGAGGTGGGCGCTGTGTCGGCGGATCACCTCGAGCGTGTCAGCGACGCGGGCATCGCGGCCCTCGCGCGGGCGGAAGTCGTCGCGGTCCTTTTGCCCTGCGTCTCGTTTTTTCTTAATGAACCCTACGCGCCCGCCCGCAGGATCATCGACGCTGGAGTCCCGGTGGCGCTTGCGTCGGATTTCAACCCCGGATCGTGCATGACCTACAGCATGCCGCTCGTCATGACCGCCGCCTGCACGCACATGAAGATGTCGCCCGAGGAGGCGATCACGGCGTCGACCCTGAACGCCGCGGCCGCGCTCAACCTGTCGCGCGAGCGGGGCAGCATCGAGATCGGCAAGAAGGCCGATGCGGTCGTCCTGAGAATTCCCCATTATCGCTATCTCCCTTATCACTTCGGCGAGAACCACGTCGAAAAGGTCGTCAAGAACGGCGTCGTTCTGGAGCTCCGATGACCCGGCTCGTTGAGTGCGTTCCCAATTTCAGCGAAGGGCGGAACCGGGATTCGATCGAGGCGATCTCGGCGGCCATCCGCGCCACAGGCGGCGTCAAGCTGCTCAGCGTGGAGCCCGACAAGGACTACAACCGGTGCGTCGTGACGTTCGTCGGCGAGCCGGAGGCCGCCGTGGAAGCGGCGTTCGCGGCGACGAAGAAGGCGGGGGAAGTGATCGACATGAGGCAGCACAAGGGCGAGCACCCCCGGCTCGGCGCCACCGATGTCGTCCCGTTCGTCCCCGTCTCCGGAGTCACGATGAAGGAATGCGTCGGGCTGGCCCGGGCGTACGGGAAACGGGTCGGAGCGGAGCTCGGGATTCCGGTCTACCTCTACGAGGAGGCGGCCTCGGCGCCGGAACGAAAAAACCTGGCGGACGTGCGGAGGGGGGAGTATGAAGGGTTGGCGGAGAAGCTGAAGGATCCCGCCTGGAAGCCGGATTACGGCGGGACAGACTTCAATGCGAAGTCGGGGGGAACGGCCGCGGGCGCCCGGTTTTTCCTCATCGCGTATAACGTCAACCTCGGGTCCGACAGAAAGGACATCGCCCACGAGATCGCCCTGCGAATCCGGGAGAGCGGAAGAACCCTCAAGAACGAATCAGGGGCCCCGGTGCGGATCGCCGGCTCGCTGAAGTCGGTGAAGGCGATGGGTGTGCTGCTCGAACGGCTGAACATCGCCCAGGTGTCGATCAACCTCACGAATTTCAACGTGACGCCGCCGCACGTCGCCTTTGAAGCGGTGAAGAAGGAGGCGGAGACGCTCGGCACCGGCGTGACGGGGAGTGAAATTGTCGGATTGGTCCCGAAGGAAGCGCTCCTTCTGGCCGGCTCCCACTACGCCGACGGCCTCCCTCTCAATGAGTCGCAACTGATCGGACGGGCGATCGAGCGGCTCGGATTGAACGAGATCGACACGTTCGATCCAAAAAAGAAAATCATCGAATTCATGATCTAACGCCCTTAACCGGAGAAACATCTATGCTCACTGAAAATACGGTCTCACGATTTCTGGAAGAACTCGCTTCAAATTCACCCGCTCCCGGCGGCGGAAGCGCCGCGGCGCTGGCCGGAGCCGTCGGGGCCGCGCTCACCTCGATGGTCTGCCGCCTGACGATCGGCAAGAAGAAATACGAGAAGGTCGAGCCGGAGATGAAGAGTCTCCTGAAAAAGGCAGAAGAGTCGCGGCTCTTTCTCACGCGCATGATCGACCGTGACGCGGAAGCGTTCGACAAGGTCATGGAGGCGTACGGGCTCCCGAAGGAGACGGAGGACCAGAAAGCCCTCCGCTCCGCCGCGATTCAGGGAGCGACCAAGGAAGCGGCGCTCGTTCCGCTGGAACTGATGAAGCACGTGATCGACGCGTTCGCGCTGGCGCGCGCGGCGGCTGAGAAGGGGAATTCAAATTCGGTGAGCGATGCGGGGGTGAGCGCGGTGATGCTCCATGCCGCCTGCGAGAGCGCGGCCCTCAACGTGCAAATCAACCTGAGCGCCATCACCGACACGGAATTCGTCGGCTGGAGAACCGAGGAAGTCACCACCCTCCGTCGCACGAGCGCGGGGCACCTCGAGCAGATCCTCGCGATCGTCTCCCGAAGGATCGCAGGGGGCTGATTGTCATCCTGAGTCCCGCCTGCGCGGGATAAACTCCGCGAAGGATCTCCCCGGTCTGACGAACGGGATCCTTCGGTCGCTACGCTCCCTCAGGATGACAATTAATCTCGTTCCCACGCTCTGCGTGGGAACGCATGCCGCGGCGCTCTGCGCCGCAACGAGGTATCTAGCGTAGGTAGCCGCAGGCTTTAGCCTGCGGACCGCGACCTAAAGGTCGCGGGTACCCCTGCCTCTTCCAAGAATAGCCAGCGTCGCAAGGGCGATAGCCGCCGTTTCGGTTCGCAACCGGCGGTCTCCCAGATAGACCGGCTTGAATCCCTCCCCAACACAGAGTTCGACCTCGGCTTCGCTGAAGCCCCCCTCCGGACCCACGAGGATCAGCGTTGGTCCCGGTCCCGTCAGGATGGGCCCGGGTGGAGCCGGCGATGCAGGCGCTTCGCTATGCGCGATGATTCTACTCTGAAACGTCGTTGCGGTTCGCAGAAGGTCTTCGAGCCCGGTCAATTCATGAACCCTCGGAAGGCAGGAGCGTCCGCTCTGCTTCATCGCCGCAAGCGCCAATTTCTGCCAGCGGTCGGTCTTCGCGTGATTCGGGATCGTCCGCTCCGTCCGGAGAGGAATGATTCCGACAACGCCGACCTCCGTCGTCTTTTCCACGAGAAAATCGAACTTGGAGGGATTCTTCAGGATCGCGACGGCGAGCGTCACCCTGATTTCCGTCTCATGATAATTCCGGAACGACTTCCGGATCGCGCCGCGGGCGGAATGCTTCGTGACCTCTTCGAGGATCACATCATGTGCGTTTCCGTTCCCGTCGACCACCATCACCTCATCCCCCGCCTTCTTTCGCATGACATGGACCAGATGGGCGAGCTCTTCCCCGTCGATGATCACCGACCTGCCGTCGATCCGCCCGGGGGGTGCGTAGAAGTAGTCCATCGTCCGGGTTAGAAGGATGCGCCGAAGTCGAGTATGAACTCGCCTCGCCGCACCTCGTTGAGAGCGTATTCTAGACGGAGGACAGCGCTGTAAGGAAGGAGGAAATCGATCCCCGCGCCGTAACCTTTCACAAACCGGTCGAGCGCCACGGGGGTTCCGCGGAACCAGACCGTCCCCGCGTCCCCGAAGAGGGCGGCGGTGATTCCGAACCGCCAGACGGAGAATTCTGAGGGGAGGGCGTGGACGCGGAAATAGACCGGCGATAGGAGCGTGTAATGGAGCTCGGTTGAGAACCCGAGCATGCTTTCCCCCTCGTACACCTCCTTGAAATGCCCCCGGATGCGCTCGCCGTAACCGAAGTAGACATGGTTGTAACTCGGAGTCCTTCCCCCGGCGGCGAGGTCGGTAAAGAGTCTTGCCGCGAGCACGACGTCCCGCGCCACGGGCTGGTATCCCCGCACGTCGGCCGCATAGCGCACAATATCCAGGTCGGCTCCCGGCCAGCCGATCTTGCTGATCGTCGCGCCGGCGAATGCACCCGACCCCGGATACTCTCCGATATCGCGCGAATCGTAGGAGTACCCGATCCTCCCGATCGGAAAACGGTCGATCCCTTCCGGCGAGATGGTGGGGATCGGAAGGTAGTTGCCGATATCGACGACCTGGTACCCTGCCTCGATCCAGAGCGTGTGATAGATGTCGAAACGCCTGCCATAGCGTCCGGAAACCGCATAGTGGCGCTCGTCGAAGTTGTCCGTTCCCGCCTGAGCGAGGATGCTCCGGTTTCTGACCTTGCTGTAGGAGAGCTGGCCTTCGATGAATTGGGTCCCCTCCGCGTTGAGAAACGGGTTGCGGTAGGAGAGGCCGACCGAGGGGTCGAAGCCCAGGATGAGCGAGGCGTTCAGTTTTTCATTCCGTCCGCGGAAATTCGTGTGCACGATCCCGACCCCAAAAAAGATCCTCCCCCAATCCCTGTCCCTGATTCCGAAAATGGGGTAGGGGAAAATGTACCACCGTTCGCTGACCTCGATCACGAGATGGGCGAACCCTGCGGCCGACGGCTCGACCCGCATCTGGACCTCGTTGAAGAGGCGCAGGCTGTAAATCCTGTTCCTGTCGTACTCGAGAAGGTTCCGGGTGATCGCGAGCCCCGGCTTGAGCGTCATCTCCCGCAGGATCACAAAACCCTTCGTATGGACGTTTCCGACGATCCGCACCGTATCGACGGTCCAGATCGAATCGGGGACCTCCTGGAGGGGAATCGATGCGAGGCTGTCCTGGGCCCGGCCGGTGGAAATGGCGCAGCAGAGAAGGAGAAGTACGAAAGGGAGAGCGGCCGATCCGGTCACGGTGGATTCAATTGTTGGAGGGCCTTCTCCGCCGCGGCCTGCTCGGCGTCTTTCTTGTTTTTGCCGGTGCCGGAGCCGTAGGAGGTTTTGCCGATGAACACCTCGACGGTGAACGTCCGGTCGTGATCGGGGCCCACCTCGGTGACCGTGATGTACCGCGGGACGCCGAGGCTGCCGGCCTGGGCCTGCTCGAGGAGCTGGCTCTTGAAGTTCTCATCCTCGGTTCTCACGAGCCCCTCCTCGAGGGCCTTCAGGATCGTGCGTTCGACGAACCGGCTCGCGTGATCGGAACCCCGGTCGAGGTAGATGGCCCCGATGATCGCTTCATAGGCGTCTGCCAGGATCGTCTCCATTCCCTTTTCGGCGACCTGGAACGCGCTCGGGCTCATCAGGATGAAGTCCGCAAGGTGCAGCTGGCGGGCGTAGACGCCGAGGGCCTTCCGGTTGACGAGACGCGACCGGATCTTCGTGAGCTCGCCCTCCGCCGCGCCGGCGTGGTGGCGGTAGAGGTAGACCGCGGCGGCGAGGTTCAGGACCGCGTCGCCGAGGAACTCGAGGCGTTCGTTGGAAGGGGTGTTCTCATACCCGCTCACCTGCAGGAACGACCGGTGGGAAAGCGCCTGGAAAAAGAGACGCCGGTCGCGGATGGAGTAACCGAGGATGCGTTCAAGCCCGCGGTAGTCGACTCTCGAATCGGGAGTATCTGCCCCGGAAACTCTCCCGGAAAATCCTATCCACCTCAGGAGATGGCGCAGTACTGCCATAAAATGCCGGAGCTAGTTTTTCTGGTATGCTCTGAAAAGTAACGAAGCGTTGTGTCCGCCGAAGCCGAACGTGTTGCTGATTGCGATGTTGACGGTCGCCTGAACGGCCTTGTTCGGGACGTACTGCAGATCGCACTCGGGATCGGGAAACTCATAGTTGATCGTCGGAGGGACGAGATTGTGGTAGGTCGTCAGCACCGTGATGATCGCCTCGATCGCTCCCGCGGCGCCCAGCAGGTGGCCCGTCATCGATTTCGTGGAGCTGATCAGGAGCTTTTGGGCGTGCTCGCCGAACACGGTCTTGATGGCCTGCGTTTCCGACTTGTCGTTGAACGGGGTCGAGGTGCCGTGCGCGTTGATATACTCGACCTCCTCGGGGCGCACTCCGGCGTCCCTGAGGCAGAGTCGCATCGAGCGGATGGCGCCTTCGCCGCCGGGCGCGGGCGCGGTGATGTGGTACGCATCCCCGGTCAACCCGATGCCGCACAGCTCGCCGTAGATCCTCGCGCCGCGGTTGAGGGCGTGCTCGAGCTCCTCGAGAATCATCATCCCCGCCCCCTCGCCCATCACAAACCCGTCGCGCTTGGCGTCGAACGGACGGCTCGCCTTCTGGGGCTCGTCGTTCCTCGTCGAGAGAGCCTTCATCGCGTTGAAGCCCCCGACTCCCATCGGGCAGATTGCCGCCTCAGAACCGCCCGTAAACATCACCGAGGCGTCTCCCCGCTGGATCAGCATGTAGGCGTCGGCGATCGCGTGGGAGGAGGTGGCGCAGGCGGAGGTTGTGGCGTAGTTCGGACCCTTGACCTGGAACCGCATCGAGATGTAACCGGCTGCGATATCGGCGATCATCATCGGCACGAAGAAGGGGCTGATCCGGTGGGGCCCGCCCGTCTCGTACATCGTGTGCATCTGCCGGTGCCAGGTCCACATCCCCCCGATTCCGGACCCGAAAATGACCCCGATCTGCTCGCGGTCTTCCTTCTCGAGGTTGAGGCAGGAGTCCTTCACCGCCATCTCGGCGCACGCCATGGCATACTGGGTGAAGAGGTCCATCCGGTTGATGGTCTTCTTGTCGATGAACTCGAGAGGGTTGAACCCCTTGACCTCGCAGGCGATCTTCGTGTCGTACCCGCTGGCGTCAAAACTGCTGATGATCCCGGCGCCGCATTTTCCGGCGACCGAATTCTCCCAGAATTGCTGCGCGCCGATCCCGATCGGGGTCACGGCCCCCATCCCGGTCACAACGACGCGCCGGCGTCTGTCGCGGTTCGTGTTCATCTTGGCTCCCTGTTGAATCGCATCATCATCCTGCGCGCATTAATGCGCCTTCGGAGTCAGATACCGGATCGCGTCTCCGACGGTCGCGATTTTCTCCGCGTCTTCGTCGGGGATCTGCAGATTGAAGGCCTTCTCAAACTCCATGACGAGTTCGACCGTGTCCAATGAGTCCGCACCGAGATCGTTGGTGAACGACGCTTCCGGTGTGACCTGCGAGGCCTCGACCCCGAGCTTGTTCATGATGATCTCTTTGACCTTCGCTTCTACATCTGCCATTGTGGTGCTCCTTTTGAGTGGTGGATGCGTTGAGTGTGTCCGTTCGCGGGCGATTACAGGGCCAGCCCGCCGTCGATGCAAATCACCTGGCCTGTCATGTACTGCGCGTCGGGAGAGGCGAGAAAGCTGACGACTCCTGCGACTTCCTCCGGACTCCCGGTCCGTTTTAACGGGATGCTCTCGGCCAGCTTCTGACGTTGCGCGTCGTTCAGCTTGGCCGTCATTTCTGTTTCCACGAATCCCGGGGCGACGGCGTTCACCTGAATGTTGCGCGAGCCGACCTCCTTTGCGAGCGATTTCGTGAACCCGATGATGCCGGCTTTCGAGGCCGCGTAGTTGGCCTGGCCCGCGTTGCCGGTGATGCCCGCGATCGATGTCACATTAATGATCCTGCCGGAACGCTGGCTCATCATGGGATGCAGCGCCGCTTTCGAAAAATTGAACACGCTCTTCAGGTTCGTTCCGATGACGTCATCCCAGTCGCTCTCGCTCATCCTCACAAGCAACCCGTCCCGCGTGATGCCCGCGTTATTGACCAGAATGTCGAGCCGCTTGTGCCGGGCGACGATTTCGTCCACGATCTTCTTTGACGGCTCGAATTGCGCGGCATCCGACTGGTAGGCCGCCGATTCGCGGCCCAGCGCCTTGATCCCGTCGACCACTTCCTGCGCGCCCGCGCCCGAGCTCCTGTAGGAGATCATCACGTGCGCGCCCTCCCCGGCGAGCCTGAGCGCGATCGCGCGGCCGATGCCCCGCGATCCGCCGGTGACCAACGCGATCATCTGGTCGAGTTTTCCCACCGGCTCAGGCAGGAACGGTCTGTCGGGCGTCGGCGATCGTCTCGATTCCGCTTACATTCACAGATCCGTCGATCCGTTTCACCAGGTTCTGGAGGACCTTTCCCGGGCCGATCTCGACGAATGCCGCGGCCCCGTCCCCGATCATCCGGACAACCGATTCCTCCCACCGCACGGGGGAGGTGAGCTGCTCCTCGAGAAGCCGTCTGATCTCTCCGGCCTGCTGCACCGGGCGGGCGGAGACGTTGGCGTAGACCGGAACCTTCGCGTCGCGTATCGCCGACGTTTCGAGGGCGGTTCTTAATCCCTCGCGGGCTCCCTCCATGAGGGGCGAATGGAACGCCCCGCTCACGACAAGCTCTTTGACGAGTTTCGCCCCGCGCGCTTTGGCCAGCTCCATCGCCTTTTTCACCCCCGCCACGGAGCCGCTGATGACGATCTGTCCCGGAGAGTTGAAATTGGCGCACTGCACGACCCCTTCGGCTTCCGCTTCACGGCAAATTGCCGTAAGGATCCCGGGCTGGAGCCCGACGACCGCCGCCATCGTGCCGCGGTCCCTCTCGCCGGCCTGCTGCATCAGCTCGCCGCGCAGCTTGACGAGGTTCAAACCGTCTTCGAAGCTCATCGCCCCCGCATAGACCAGCGCGGAGTATTCGCCGAGCGAGTGGCCCGCGGCCATCGCCGCGTCCGGGTGTTCCAACAGCCGGCTGAGGACGACGCTGTGAAGAAAGATCGCCGGCTGGGTCACGTTCGTTTGCTTCAACCGCTCCTCTGGTCCTTCGAAAGAAATCGCGCTCAGCGAATAGCCCATGAGCTCGTCGGCCCGCCCGTACAATTGCCGCGCGACGGAGCTCTGCTCGAACAGGTTTTTTCCCATTCCGACGTACTGGGACCCCTGGCCCGGAAAGATGTATGCGGTTTTTGCCATGTCGGTGTGCCGGCCGCCGGAACGGCCGCTCAGGAATTGCCCGGATGATTGATTCCCCATCGCAAGAGCACGGCTCCCCAGGTGTAACCGGCTCCGAAACTGGAGAGGATCACGGTATGCCCGCGCCGCAATTTTCCGCATTGCCACCATTCGGAGAGGCAGAGGGGGATCGTCGCCGCGGTCGTGTTGCCGTACCGGTCGATATTGATCATCACTTTCGAGGCGTCGAGCCCCATCCGCTCGCGGCACGCGTCGATGATGCGCAGGTTCGCCTGATGCGGGACGAGGAAATCGACGTCGTCGCCGGTCAGGTTGTTCCGTTTCATGATTTCCTCCGAGACGTCCGCCATGCCGAGCACCGCCACCTTGAAAACGGACTTGCCGTCCTGGAAAAGGTAATGCATTTTCCGGTCGACGGTCTCGTGGGTCGGCGGGTTGAGGCTCCCTCCCCCCTTCATGTGGAGGGCGGGTCCGCCCGATCCGTCCACGTAGAGCTTGTGGTCCAGGATGCCGATCGACTCGTCTTCGCTCGGTTCGAGAAGCACCGCTCCGGCCGCGTCGCCGAAGAGGATGCAGGTGTTGCGATCGGTGTAGTCCGTGATCGAGCTCATCTTGTCGGAGCCGACCACGAGCACTTTCTTGTAGGCGCCCGACCTGACCAGCTGCTCGCCGACGACAAGCGCGTAGAGAAAGCCGGAACAGGCGGCGGAGAGGTCGAACCCCCACGCGTTTTTCGCGCCGATCTTCTCCTGGATGAGGCACGCGGTCGAGGGGAAAAACATATCCGGAGTCACGGAGGCCACGACGATCACGTCGATTTCCTCCGGGCCGATTCCCCGGTTCTTCAGCGCATTCTCGGCGGCGCGCGCTCCCATGTCCGAGGTGGCGCCCGTCTCCAGGATCCGGCGCTCCCGGATCCCGGTGCGCGTGACGATCCATTCGTCGGTCGTGTCGACCATCGTTTCAAGGTCCGCGTTCGAAAGGACGCGTTCCGGAACGTAGTGGCCGACCGCGGTGATCGCCACCCGGGTCAGTTTGTTTCCGTTGTTCATCGGGCCGCCGCCACCGACTCGCGGATGGTCCCGGTAATGTTCTTGCGCACCATTTCTTCAGCCTTGAGGATCATGTTTTTGAACGCTTTCGGAGTCGATTTGCCGTGGCCGATGATCGAAACGCCGTTGACTCCCAGGAGCGGCACTCCCCCGTACTCCTGGTAATCGAAGTCCTTCATCACCGACCGGAGCGTCCTGCTCATCATGCCCACCCACACTTTCTGGAACACGTTCCGGGCGGCGAGGTTGCGAAATTTTGTCTTGAGAAGGCGGGGAACCGACTCGGCGAATTTCAACAGGACGTTCCCCACAAACCCGTCGCACACGACGACATTCGCTTCTCCCTTGAGGATGTCCCGCCCTTCGACGTTGCCCACAAAGTTCAGACGGCTCCTGGAGAGAAGCTCATAGGTTTCCAGGGTCAGGGCGTTTCCCTTTGTGCTCTCCTCGCCGATGCTGAGGAGCCCCACGGTCGGGTTCGGAAGCATCAGCATTTCGCGGGCGTAGATGCTCCCCATGATCGCGAACTCGTAAAGGTGCTGGGGCTTGCAGTCGATATTCGCTCCGGCATCGAGAAGGAGGCAAACGCCCCGTTCGGAGGGGAAGAATGCGCCGATCGTCGGTCTGCCGATGCCCTCGATGCGGCCGAGAATCAACGTGGAGGCCGACATGACGGCCCCGGTGTGGCCGGCGCTCACGAACGCGTCCGCCGCCCCGTCTTTGTTCAGGGAGACCCCGACGGCGATGGAGGAGTCCTTCTTCTCTCTGACCGCCGACATCGCTCCGTCGCTCATTGTGATGACCTGGGGGGCGTCGATAATCCTGCACCGGTGCCCGTTTTCGCCGAGGCCGTGGAGCTCATCCCTCAGGATCGATTCGGGTCCGACAAACAACACGTCGAACCGGTTCCCCGATGCCCGCAACGCTTCCATGGCGCCGGCGACGACGTTGTGCGGCGCGAAGTCGCCACCCATGGCATCGACGGCGATTCGTATGTGTGACTGTGCTGTGGCCAAAAACCTCTAGGCGGAAACCCGGGAAGCGGAACTTCTCCTGCGAAAGGAACGAACCGCCGCTTCAGCCGCGGCAGGAACACCGAAGGAGAGCTGCATCGGCGCTACTTATGACTCTTTCGGAATAATAATCGAGCGTCCATGGTAGTACCCGCAGTTCGGGCACGCACGGTGGAGGAGTTTTTGTTCGTGGCAATTCGGGCACTCGGCGACGGAGGGGGCCGTTGCCTTGTAATGCGTGCGCCGTTTGGCTCCGCGGGATTTCGAATGACGACGTTTTGGATTTGGCATTTCTATTCTTTCCGTGTATGATCAATGATTCAATAATCCCTCGAGCCCCCGCCATTGCGGGTTGTCCGTCTCTACGCTGCAGTCGCACGTGTTGAAGTTGCGGTTCGTGCCGCACCGGGGACAGAGCCCTTTGCAATCTTCCTTGCACAGCAACTTCAACGGAACCGATAACACGACCACCTGCCGCACGTCTTCCGCCAGATCGATGCTCGAAGTGTCCACGCCTATGACCTGAACTTCGTCAGGAGGGTACCGGGAGGATTCGAGCTCGTCGAAGACGTACAACATGTTATACCTCGACGAGAGAGGCTGACTGAAATCTTCAAGACACCGGTCGCACTGGAACACCCCGCTGCTTTTCACTTCCGCCCTGAGGTTGAGCTGCCGGGCGGTTTTGTCGAGGACCGCGTCCACCTCCACATCCGGGCCGAAATTCGAATCCAGGCCGATTTCCGCGGTCCTGGCCTTCAGATGGTATTCGTGGAGTCCGTTGGAGAGCTGCGAAATTCTGATCTTGAGCTCGGCTCCCGATTTCGCCGGTTTCATAGGGACTCCAATTGCCTCGGGGCTCTCGAAATTAGGGGTATTCAAGAAAACTGAGAATAATATAGATAATAATAGAGCGATAGTCAAGAAATCGAAGGCGCGGAGGCTTGAATTCAGCGCGTTTTGAAGCATTCGAAGGAGAGGGTGGAGGGAGGCGATGTGGTCGTTGTTGTAGGGGCGGCGCATGCGCCGCCCGGACAGGCGGTTACCTCGTTCCCACGCTCTGCGTGGGAACGGGATCCGCGGCGCTCTGCGCCGCAACGAGGTTGGGACGCGGAGCGTCCCGTTATGCATTCCGCCGCAGAGCGGCGGAACGAGGGGTTCTACCGGTCCTCAGGCAGGCGCGCCGACTTCCAGAACGGCCGACGGGGATTCCTCCGGCCGCCCGATCTTCTCGAGCAGTTCGTTCTCGACATGCGTGACCGTTTCCGTCAACGCGTCGGCAAATTTCTTGAAGTCCTCTTTGTAGAGGAAGAGCTTGTGCTTTTCATACTTCTCCTCCCCGACGCGCCGGCTCTCGGTAATGATGACGTAGAAATCCTTGGCCGACTTCGTCGCCTTCACATCGAAGAAATAGGTTCGCTTCCCGGCGCGCACCCTCTTCGTGAAGACGTTTTCATTGCTGGTATCAACATTATCCATATGCACATCCCTCTCCGATAAAGTTGGTTTGTCGAACAAAAAGCGGTTTTGATGTCGAACTCGTGGAGCGCTTTCCCCGGTCCCCGATTCACCTCCTTATGACTGCCACCTTGCCGGTGGCGACTTGAGATCCTGCGTCGGAATACGCGACCACAAGGTAAATCCCGGTCGAGACGAGTTGACCCCGGCAGTCGGTTCCGTCCCAGAAACCCACCCTCCCTCCGGGTGTCGCAACCTCGCGAATGAGATGGCCGTCGGCGCTGAGAATCTTGAGCAGAGAGCCGGCCGTCAGGCCGTCGACGACGAGAGAGCGGGCCGAGGGGAGGTAAAACGGATTCGGGGCGAACGCCAGCGACTCGTACTCGGATTTCGGGGCGGCGGCGGCTGTCCCGAGGCTCGAGAGCCCCTTTTCCGTGCCGAAGTAGACCGTTCCGTTGTTTCTGTCGATCGCCATCGAAGCCACGTCGTCGTCGAGCAGCTTCCCGCCTGTGCTCGAGACGGTATAATGCGCCAGGATCGACGTCCCGTCGGGCGAAAAGACGAACACCCCGTTCCTCGTGCCCAGCCACTTGTTGTTCAGAGGGTCCACGACGATCGCCTGGATCACCTGGTCGCGGACCGCCGGGTAATAAGGGGCAATATGGGGTTTCGGGTCGCTCGGATCGAAGATAATCGTCACCCCTTCATCGGTCCCGATCCAGAGGTCGCCGTCGTTATCGATCGCTTCCGAATAGACTTTGTCGCTGGTCAGGCCGTCCGAGATGACGATCCTTCCCCATCCGTTGCTCGTCCCCGGGATCTGCAGCCCTTCGTTATAATAGTAATACCCCGAACCCCGGTTTGCGACGAACGGCTCGAACCTGCTCGTATTCGTGAACCACTTTGTTCCGTAAAAATCGATGACGACGTCGGTCAACGTGATCACCGGATTCCTCGTGGACAATCCGAGCGCGTAGCTCAACGACGAATCCGGATTGAATTTCACGACCGCGGTATCGCCGGCGGGGGTCCGGACGGTGATCCATGTGACTCCGGCCTGATCGGTCGCCGCCCCGCCCGTCACCGCGAACGGAGCGTTGGGAGGGACAGTCGGAAGCGCCGCCGGAATTCCGGAAGCGCCGTTCAGCACCTTCTTCACATTCCCGGCTTCATCCACGAGCGCGATCCCCTGGCCCCAGTTGCTGACCCACTTGGCGCCGTTGCGTCCGAGACTGACCTTATAATAGTTGTCGCTTCCGAGCCGCGCGTCCTGCTCCGCCGTATAGGAACGCCATCTCTTTCCGTCGTAGCTCATGAATCCCTCGCCTCCGGAGATTCCGGTCCCCGACCAGACGACGCCGTTCCGGTCCACAGCCAGTCCGACGAACTCATTCGACGGGGGTCCGGGAGGGGTGATCGCGGCCGGCGTGAAACCGGTCCTGAAAATGATCAGGCCGTTCGCCGTCCCGAGAAACCTGTTTCCGCCCATGGCGACGAGAGCCGACTGGAATCCCGTCGCGACGGCATAGGGAGCGGTACCGGGGGAGTAGGCCATCAGGCCGGAGTTCGAGATGAAATAGAGGCTGGAGCAGTCGACGCAGGGCTGGCGGCCCGTGGAAAGATCCGCAACATTGATCCCGGCGGTGCCGCCGACGATATTCCAGGACGGGCCCCCGGAGGAGGCGAGCCCGGAACCGGTCGCCGCGAAGAGGGAGTCGAACGCGACCGCGAGCCGGCGCACGCTGTTGGAGGGGAGTCCCTGGGCCGTCGTCGTGACCAGCCATGACTCCGGCGCGGACGGATTGGGATTTGAAACGGGGGTCGATGCCAGCCCGCCGAGAGTCGAAACCCAGAGGTTTCCCCCGAATTCGGCGAGATCGGTGGCATTTCCGACGAGGACGTTCGGGCCTGCGCCGAACCGGGTGTAGGTGTCCTCGAATTCCATTCGCCCGATTGAAAAGAGGCTGACGCCGATTTCGGAGAGAATCACCAGGGTGTCGCCCATGACCTTGAGCCTGTTGACGGACTTCCGGGGGACCTGTTTGATGAAAAGATCGGTGACGTACTCCCATGTGTCCGTGGAGGGGCGGTACCGGTGGAGATAACCGTTCGACGCCCCCACCCAAACCGTGCCGCTGCCGTCGACCGCGACGGCGGTCAGATCGTTGGTCCGCAGTCCTTCGGAGGTGGTAAACTCGCGAAAGCTCTGATCCGCGTCCCGGTAGGAATACATCCCTCCCCCCGTGACGACCCAGACGACCTGCCGGCCCTGGTCCCACGCGAGGTCGCGGATGTCGCGCTTCGCGGTGAAGGTCTTCCAATCGCCCACGCCTCCGGACGCCAGACAGATACCCGTGCACACCAGCACCATCACCCGCAGCACACCCGCCACGCTACCTCACAATCCGAATGACCGAAGTTATTTTTTCTTACCGGAGATTTTTTTCTGCAGGTCAGCAAGCTCGATCGCCGCAAGCGCGGCGTCCCAGCCTTTGTTGCCTCCTTTGGCTCCCGCGCGTTCGACCGCCTGCTCCAGCGAATCGGTGGTCAGCACGCCGAAGACGATCGGAAGCCCCGTTTCCATCGCCGCGCGGGCGATTCCGCCCGTCACGGCATACGCGATGTACTCAAAATGTGGGGTCTCGCCCCTGATGATGCAGCCGAGGCAAATGACCGCATCGAATTTGCCGCTCTTCGCGAGCTTCGCCGCGATCCGGGGGATCTCGAACGCCCCGGGGCAATAGACGACCTCGATTGATTTTTCGCGGGCCCCGTGCCTGCGGAGGCAGTCGAGAGCGGCGTCGAGGAGCCTCGTGGTGATGAATTCGTTGAACCGGCTGGCGACGATCGCGAACGAATAGGGCGATGCCGAGAGCGTTCCTTCATGGATGGTAGCCATTGCCGACGAGGAGGTTCTGCCGTAGGGTGAAGGCGTCCGGGGCTCAGTTGGCGAAGAGCCGGCGGCGCATGATATCGACGGCCGCCGAGGAAATGCCGAAGCGCCCGATAATCTCATCGTCGCCTTTCAACCCCCCGTGAAAATCCGATCCTCCGCATTCCATGAGGCAATACTCGTTCACGATTCCGCGGTAATAGCTGACAAGTTCGGGAGTGTGGCTCGGATGGATGACTTCGATGCCGTCCAGGCCAGAGTCGATGAGCCGTGCGAGAAGCGTGTCGTTCAGCGAGCGGCCCGGGTGCGCCAGGAAGGAGAGTCCCCCCGCGCTTGCGATCAGCCTCACGGTCTCCTCGGGCGAAAACTCTTCCTTCCGCTCGTAGGCGGGCCGTCCGTCACCCAGGTATTTGCTGAACGCCTGGCGGTACGATTCCGCGTGCCCTTCGTTTACCATCGCGGTCGCGATATGAGGGCGCCCGATCGCGTTTCCCGCGGCGTTCGCAAGGACCGTTTCGATGTTGAGGGGAATATTCATCCTGTTGAGTTTTCCGACGATCCGCTCGGCCCGGCGCAACCGTTTCTCGCGGAAGACGGCAAGCGATTCGAGGAGGGATTTGTTGCGGTAGTCCATGAAATAGCCCAGGATGTGGACCTCGAGTTGATCGAGGTTTGCGCTCAGTTCCATCCCCGGGATGACCTCAAGATCGAACTCTTTCCCGATCGCCACCGCCTCCTCGATCGCCCCGACGCTGTCGTGGTCGGTGATGCTGATGATGTCGAGACCGGCGCCCCTGGCCTTCTTGATCAACTCGTAGGGTGAGAGCGCGCCGTCCGAATAGGTGGTATGTAAATGAAGGTCTGCCTTTGTTTCCACGATTCCCTCCCGGGTCGAATCGGTCCGGAGTAAGTGAAGTGCCGGTTCAAAAAGCTCTCAGATGTAGAGGTTCTTGAACTTCTCGTAGTCGTTGATGATCAGCTTGTTGCCCTGGAGCTCCAGGTGGGCCTTCTTGATGAACATGTGGACCACACGGGAAATAGTTTCCCGCGAGGTGCCCGCCATGTTCGCGAGGTCCTGCTGGAGCGGGAGCTCATCGATTTCCACGCGACCCTTGCGGATCGTCCCGATGTCGTCGGCAAGCTGAAGAATGACGTTCGCTACCCGTCCCGCGGCATCTTTCAGAGAGAGGCTCTTGATCTGCGCATCCGCTTTCCGGAGCCTCATCGTCAATTCTTTCAGCAGGGAGATCGCAACCGCCGGGACATCCTGCATCAATTTCAGGAAGTCCCTCCGGTGGATCATAAACAACTCCGCTTTGGTGATTGCCACGACGCTCGCCGAGCGGGCGAGTCCGTCGAGGATGGACATCTCTCCGAAGAAATCATTCTCCCCCAAAATGGAGAGAATGACCTCGCGCCCGTCGTCGTCGGTTCTCACAATCTTCACTTTGCCGGAGATGATGACGAACAGCGCGGCGCCGGTCTCTTCTTCGAGGAGGATGATGCTCCCCTTCTTGTACTTCTTGCGCACGCCGACCCGGACGATTTTTGTCAACTCGGCCCCCTCGATATCGCTGAATATCGGCACGTTCCGGATAAACTCCATGGCTTCCCCAAGATCCGCCGGAAGCTGAGGCTGCGCGACGCTCGGCAGGTTCATAAACGGACCCGCGAGGGATGTGGGTTGATGGCCTTCATACTCTTGGTTCTCTCCAAATGTGCCAAATAATATAGTGTGGATGGCCTTGAAAGTCAAGTCTAAACGGCAGATCAGGCAGGGTGGCAGCTTCCGCTAAAATCGGGTATAATGAGAACCTGAGTGCCGTTGGCTGACTTTCTGTCAACGCGCGAGGAGAAAATAGGCAAGCGTCACCAGGCTCAACTCGCTCGCCGCCAGGGAGATCCCCGACGCCAGGTCGAGACGGTGCACCTGATCGAGGCTACCCTGATTCCCCGTGCGGGAGTAGTCATCGTAGTAGTTGTCGGCTCTGATCTTGAAGTACGCCGCCGCCGCTCCGGTCAGAACGGTCGCGCCCGTGGTGAGGAAGATGGGAAACGAGCTCTTCGACCGCTCGCCGGACAGGTAGACCAGCTGCTGGTCTGCGAGAGTCGGGCCGCCGGCCCCGTTGCCGGGCCCAATGCGCGGATGCAGGAGAATATGGACCGACCGCTCGCCCCCCGTGAAGGCCACGGCCGCCTCCTCATACCCGGGCCTGGCCACGGTGATCAGGTCCCGGGTGGGTGTCAGTTGGAGATCGACGGGTGTTTCGCCCACCGGGATTCCGTTGCGGCGGACCGTCGCGCCGTATGGTTCGGTCGCGATATGGTAGAGAGGAGCGAACTCAACCGTGCGGACGAGGTGGTCGCCCGGATGGACCATCAATGTTTCAAGCACGGCCGCCGAGAGCCACCGGTCGGCGTCCGGCGGGACATAGTGAAACGTGTGCATCCCCTCGGAAAGTCCCGCCGCCGGAAACGGCGTTGCTCCGAGGTACTGGCTGTCGGCGTAGACGCGGACGCCCGGGACGGATGTCCGGATTTCCACGGTGGAGTGCGAGACGGCTGTCGTGTCGGTCTGCAGTGTCGAGTCCGCCTGCCGGGAGGCGTCCGCCTGCCCCGAAGTGTCCTGGCCCCACGCGGAGGCCATCAGTCCGGTGTGGAGGATTGCAACGAGCAGGATGGCTCGGGCGAGTCTCACCGGGTCTCCGATTGTTTGAACGCGAGGACCGACCTGTCTTCCGCAAGGACAAACAGCATGTCCTTCCATGCGACCGGCATGGTTTTAATCCGCCCCTCGGTCTGATATTTCCAGAGCAGCTCTCCGGTGGCGGCGGCGTACGCATACAACGTCTTGTCGAGGCATCCGATGTAGACGACGCTTCCGGAAACGAGCGGGGGAGAATTCAGCACGCTGTTCGTAACAGACCGCCAGACGATGCTTCCGGTTTCCGCGTCCAGGCAATAAACGTACCGCCCCGCTGTGCCCACAAAGACTGACCGGTCGTTGACCGCCTGGGAAGTAAATATCCTGGCCCCGAGGGGCTGCTTCCAGACGCGTTTCCCGGTCTCAGCATCGAAGGCGTAGAACGAGTTATCGAGGGAGCCGACAAAAACCTTCCCCCTGGCGACAGAGGGCGACGCCACGATGCTCCCGTCGGTCTTCGCGCTCCACCGGAGTTTTCCGTCCGCCGCGCCGACGGCATAGACCTCCCCGTCGTCTCCTCCGAAGATGACGGATGTTCCGTCGCTGGCCGGGGAAGAGCGGATCATTCTCGTCCGGACCCGCGGCGGGAGCTTGAATGTCCATTCGACCTGGCCGTTGGCGGCCTGCACGCTGGAGAGCGTCCCTTCCGTCGACGTGACGTACAACCTCCCGCCCATCAGGAGGGGGGAGGATTCGATATCCCCGACCTTCGCGCGCCAATCGATCGTCCCGGTCACAAGGTTGTAGCCGAGAAGACTCTCCTCGCTGCGGGAAACCGCGACATACATCTCGCTATGGTCGATCACCGGCGTGCCGATCAGGGAGGTTCCAAAATTGTAATTGCCCGCGGTTTGGCCGGTACGGAGATCGATGGCCTGGACCTCCCCGTGGAGGGTCCCGACAAACAGGTAATCTCCGGCGATCGCCCCGGAGTAGGGTCCAAACCCCGCGGATGCGTCGTTTTCCCAGAGCATGGTGAGCGGGGGATTGACCTCGGCGCGCGACGCATTCGTGCGGCCGATGGTGCCGCCGTACATGGTCCAGTCATCGGCGGACGGGACCGGGCCCTGCTGAAGGCGGAGGTAGCTGCAGCCCGCGAGGCCGATGAAGCACGAGAGGAGACCGAGCCGGAGGGAAATTCGCATGGTCAGAAGTCCCATCCGAAAAAGAATTGGTGGAACAACCCGGTTTGCAGCTTTGTGAAGTTCTCTTCGATCCGTTTTCCAAGATCATACCGCAGGACCAGCGCCCCGCCGAGGTTCAGGCGGGCTCCGGCGCCGATGCTTCCGAGCGTCTGCAGGTACTCGTCGTCCCACGCGTTTCCCGCGTCGAAAAAGAGCGCTCCCCGGATCCCCACCAGCGTCAATCCCCCGAACGGGAACCTGATCGCGACCTGATCGAGGAACGGGAATCTCAATTCGTTGCTCGCCAGCCAGAGCTTCTTGCCGCGGAGGGAGAACCGGTCGTACCCCCGGAGGTCCCAGCTTCCTCCCATGAAGAATCTGCGCGCCTCCTTTCCGTCGTTGTAGAAGAGCCAGAGCCTGAGCGCGTAGGCGGAGCGCTCGGCGAGGCGGAAATACTGCCGGTAGTCGAATATGACCGAATAGTAGTTCGCGTTCGAGTACTGGATGTCGGTCGTGTAGCCGAGCGTGACGTTGAACCGGTTCCCGTCGAGCGGCCCGCTGGGGCCCCACAGGGAATTATCGTGCGTGAACGAGATCGAGTTCGAAAGGAACAGCGCGTGCCGGGCGAGGTCGAGGTTTGACTGCTCGACGCCGGCGATCCCCAGGTCCGACGCGTCCTTCTGCGAGTTGCTCAGGCTGATGTCCGCGGCGATTCGTTTGAACCGGGAGATCGGATAACTCAGCGTGAAGTAGCCGCCGAAGACCCGCTCGAAAAAGAACTGGTCCGGGTCGGTGAGATCGTAGCGCCGCCCGCTGAACCGGTAGATCCCGTACGCGAAGCTCGTGCGCTGCTGGAGGGAAATTCTTGAAATGGCGATATTGAAGCTCGAAAGAAGCTCATCCGAGGCCTGGGCGGTATTATAGAGGAGGAAGTAGTACTGCTCGTTCCCGAGAAGGTCGCTGAGGGCGAGGAACGCCCCCCCGTTCGTCCCGAACACGGGGTCGGTCGCGATCTGGCTCTGGGCGATATCCAGGCTGTACTCGCCGGTGTAGCGAAGCGTTTTCACCTCCGACTCCCCCGCGATCGTTCCGGGTGACCAGGGCTTCTCTTTCACCACGAAGTCCATCGGGACTCTGGTCGCGGACGAATCATATGCCGCATAGATCCCGGGGACGGCCCGGATCTGGAAGCGGAAATTCTCGAACGCGGCGAAGATCATCGTGCTGTCCTCCCACGTCGGATCGAACGCGGCGGTCGTGAATTCGGTGACTTTGCGCATTTCCGCCGGCCGCGCGCCCGCGCTGTCGATCTTCATCATCCAGACGTTGCGCGCCCCTCCGCGGTCGCAGGTGAAGATCATCGCGCGCCCGTCGGGCGACCAGCGGGGCGCGGAATACGTCTCGTTGCCGTAGGTCAGATAGCGTATCTGCTCCGTCTTGACGTCGTAGAGGAACAGGTTGTATTTCCCGTGTTCCCCGTACGGGGTCCGGTCGGAAGAAAAGACGATTGTTTCGCCCGACGGGGACCAGTCCGGGTCGCGGTCGTCGTAGACGTCGTTTGTCAGCCGCGTCAGGACGCTTCGTTCGGTGTCCCACACGTAGAGATCGCTTGTGCCGGACTTGTCGACGGCGTTGAAGACGATCCGTTTACCGTCGGGAGACCAGGAGGGCGAGCCGAGAACGACGAGGTCCTTGAAGTGGTAGGTCTCGACGATCTTCTCGGCGGCGAGGTCGTAGAGATGGAGCGCGTCGTTTTCCCCGCTCTTGGTGATGAAGGCGAGGATCCCGCCCGCGGAGACGTCCAGTTTGCTCTGGAAGATGTGAAACGCTTCGAACTCGTCGGTCTTTTCCCCCTCGATGATCGTAACCGGTTTCCGCTCCGCCCCGCTGTCGAGGGAAACGCGGAAGATGCTCGTATACCCGGTGTGGTTACCGATGAAGTAGAGCTCCTTCTTGTCGCCCCGCTTCGCGTAGACCGGTTTCGAATTGAACCCCTCCATCACGATCGGTTTGGAGGCCGCGCTCGGCTGGTCGGACGCCGCGAGAAGGGGATAATACTTTTTCTTGAGCGCGTAGGTCCAGTCTTCGTCGAACTGGCGGTAATTCCGGTCGATCGTCAGCTTGAAAATCTCGTCGAACGAGCCGGACTTCCAGAAGTTCTCCATCAACAGGAGAATTTTTTCCTCTCCGTACCGTTCCGAGATGAACTGGAGGATGTTCTGCCCCTCCTTGTACATCAGGAATGTTCCGAAGATCTGGTCCATGTCGCTCAGCGGCACGAGGTAATTGCTGACGACTGCGTCGCGGATGACCATCTCCGCCTGGTCGTCCCAGTCGGTCGACCAGTACTCCGCAAGGCCTTCCACGAACCAGAGCGGGGGCAAATGGTCCTGCGACATGCGGTGATCGGAGAGGATCCGGTTGATCTTGCTGTGCATGAACACGTGCGTCAGCTCGTGCCGGATCACGTGCCGGAAATCCCACATCGAGCCGTCGTAGGGAATCACGACGCGCCCTTTCAAAAACTCGAAGAACCCGCCGGTTCCTTCCGAAACGAACCCCGGAGTCGTGTTGGTCTGCTGGAAGTGAAGGTGGGAGCTGTAAAAAATCAGAGGGATGCGGTTGGTGACGTTATGGCTGAACTTTTGCTCGAGCACCTTGTAGCTCTCTTCCGCGAGAAACGCGCCGCGCTCGGCGAGGTCCACCATCTCGGGATAGTAATAGATGTCGAAATGCTCCGTCTTCAGCACATGCCAGTCGAAATCGGTGTACTGGACCTTGTTCTCGCCGAAGTAGAAGAACTGCGCCCGGGAGGTGGTGACGAGGAGAAACAGCAGGAGGGAATATGGGATCAGCCGGCGGCACATACCTAACTCTTCATTTTCAAGTTAGCAGTTTCGCGAGAAATATGCAATCTCCGGTGGTATCGGGCGGCCTCCCCGCCCCTACAAACGCAAGCGACCTGAAGGTCGCGCCTACCGATGCCTCGGGTTTGGTAGCCGCAGCCTTCAGGCTGCGTGAACCCGGTACAATGCCCGCAACCTAAAGGTTGCGGCTACCGATTCCGCCACCGTTGCAGTTTCCGATGCCGGCACCGTTGCCACATGGTAGGCGCAGCCTTCAGGCTGCGCGCTTCTACCTGGCCTTCCCCAGCTCCCATTTCAAATAATCGATGATCTTGACGGGGGTCGGGTCCATGCCGTTCAGCATCGCGAGATAAAAGCTCACCCAGTCGCCCAGGTGGACCAGGTAGAAGAGTCTCGCGAGGAGGGAGTTCCCCTCGCTCGTGATTTCGGTGATGCTCGAGGCGTATTCGCTGACCACGCTCTTCGTAATGTCGATCCGCATGCCCACGCGTTTGTGATCCTGACGGTCCCGGAGAAAAATAACCGCCATTTCGTTCATCTGCCGGCGCAGGACCCTCCAGCCCACGAGCTCGTTATGGTTCATCTCCGGAAGCACGTTTCCGAAAGCGAGGACCTTGGCGTTCTCGGCGAGCTGCCCCCTCCACCGGACGCCGACCGCGTCCAACCGGTCCGCGGCGGAGTAGATCACCGGCAGTTTGCCGTAGAGTTTCTGGGCAATCTGAAGCGCCGGGTTGCGCTTCGGCTCGAGCGAATTAAATCTCCTCGATGAGCGTTCGAGGAGGGCGAGCGTTTCCCGCAGGTCTTTCTCCCGCGCCCGGACGAATTTCATTTTGACGAGGGCGATGAGCATCGGAAAGAACGAGTATCCGAGAGCGGCCCTCGGCGGGAGCCGCTTGGGGATGGAAATGACCGTCTGCCTGAATTTCCGCGCGAGCCGGGCGGTTTCGCCGTTTGTGCTGATGCAGAGGACCCGGGCCTTTCGTTTCCTTGCGTCCAGATGCGCCGAGACCGTCTCCTCGGTGTCGCCCGAATAGCTCGAAACGATCACGAGCGATCCCGGGCCGACGAACTCCGGCAGCACGTAGTTGCGGTTGACGATAAACGGGACGCGGAGTTCCGCGGCGAGATAGGAGCGGAGCAGATCGCCGGCGATGGCCGAACCCCCGAGTCCGGTGACGACGACGTTGTCGATCCCCCGGCTGTCGATCGGCACGGCGCTCCGCTTCGCGATGGCGACGGCCTCCCGGGCCTGGAGCGGGAACGCCGCAAGAAGTTCACGCATGCCCGATTTGTCGTACAGATCAACGGTTGATTGGTTCATGGCAGAATGTTCCTCGATTGGTGATGCGGAGAGCGCCGCCGCCGCGTCAGGGCGCGGGATCGTTGTCCAACGGCAGGTCGGGAATTTCCTCCCTGAGAAAGTTTCGCAGGTACGATTCCGACTCCTCCGCGGTCGGGAACTTCAGAACTTCGGCCGCGATCTCCCGAAGACGATCGTACCGCAACGACCGCACGATTTTCTTGATTTCGGGAAGGATCCCCGGTACGACGCTCATTTCATCGATCCCGAATCCGATCAAGAGGGGCACGGCCAGGGGGTTTCCCGCCATTTCTCCGCAAATCCCCACCCATTTCTTTTCCTTGTGTCCCGCGTTGATGATAAATTTTATGGTCGTGAGGACCCCGGGGTCGAAGGTCTGGTAAAGCTTCGACACGAGGCTGTTTCCGCGGTCGACCGCGAGGAGGTACTGGATCAGATCGTTCGAGCCGATGCTCAGGAAATCCACTTCCGCCGCAATCATCCTCGCATTGAGGGCGGCCGAGGGGACCTCGATCATGACCCCGAGCTTGATCTGTTCGTCAAATTTGATCCCTTCGCGCTTCAGGTCCGATTTTGCCTGACCGACGAACTCCTTCGCCTTCCGCACCTCGCCGATGGTCGTGATCATCGGGAACATGACGGCGAGATTCCCGTGGGCGCTGGCGCGGAGCATCGCCCGGAGCTGGTTCATGAACAGGTCGGGCCGGTCGAAACAGATACGGATGCCCCTCCAGCCGAGGAACGGGTTCGATTCCTCCGCTGTCTCGGGAGCGATCTTGTCTCCGCCGATATCGAAGGTCCGCATGATGACCCGGTTGGGGGCAAGCCGCTCGACGACCTTCTTGTACTCGAGGTATTGCTCCTCCTCCGACGGGATCTCGTCCAGACCTATGAGCAGGCTCTCCGTACGGTACAATCCCACTCCTTGCGAGCCCTGCAGAAGGACGTATTCCAGCTCCTCGGGAAGTTCTATATTCGCAGAGAGCTCGATGCTGTGGTTATCGGCCGTGGTCGCGGGAAGGTCCCGCAGTTCGGAAAGTCTCGCCTCGAACGTCAGAAGGTGTTCACGCTTCCGCTCGAGCTCCTGGACGCGTTCTTTGGAAGGATTGATCACGACCGTGCCGCTGTACCCGTCGACCACGATCAGGTCGCCCGTCTCCGCTTCCCGGCTGATATCTCCGAGTCCGACCACCGCCGGAATCTTGAGCGAGCGGGAGAAGAGCGCGGCGTGCGATGTGACTCCGCCCTTATCGGTGGCATATCCGAGGACATGGTTCCGGCTGAGGATGATCGCGTCCGCCGTCGTGAGCTCATGCGCGATCACGATGACGGATTCTTCGAGCCGTGAGACGAGTTTTTCCTGGTGCAGGCTTCGGATGACCCGGTGTTTCAGGTCCTCGATGTCGTGCGCCCGTTCATGCATGTACTCGGCGTTGGCCTCCATCATGAGACTGGCGTACTTTCCGATTTCATCGCTTACGATGAACTCGGCGTTCTTCCGCTCCCGCCTGATACGGTTGACGACGGCGTCGAGCAGGACCCGGTCTTCCAGGATCATGATCTGGGCTTCGAAGATTCTCGCCTTCGCATCGCCGACTTTCTGGCGGGCGAAGAGGAGGATCTTGTTCAGCTCCCGGGACGCCTTCTCGACGGCCCTGGTCAGCCGCTCGATTTCCGGCTCGACGTCGCCGGCCGCGACCTCGCGCTCCTCGACCCGCGGAATGGTCTTCGTGAAGAGATAGACCCGTCCGATCGCGATCCCCGGAGATGCCGCAATCCCGTTGAGAACGACCTCCCTCGCCGGCGTCTTATCGGGCATTTTCATTCCTCGTCGAACCCGCTTTCGAAGAGAGCCACCACGGCGTTCGCCGCCTCCTCTTCGTCGTTTCCCGAAAACCGGAGAAGAAGTTTCGACCCCTGTTCCGCCGCAAGCGTCATCACGCCGATGATGCTTTTGCCGTTGATCTCCATGTCGTCCTTGAATATGAGGAATTCGGAGTTGAACTTCGAAGCCGTCTTGACCAGCGTGGCCGCAGGCCGCGTGTGCAGGCCCGTCCGGTTCTTGATCACCACCTCACGCTCGATCATCAGGCGCTAGGACGCTCTGTCGAGAAGCCGGTGCGAGAGCCAGAGGAGGAGTTCTTTTCCCCTTCCCGGTTTGATCGGCCTCAGCGATTCCTGCGCGCGGGCCGTGCTCCGCTCGATGGCGCGTTCGGCCGCCTCAATTGTGCCGGTGCGAACGTAGATGCCGCGGACGCGGTCGACCACGCGGGTGGTAATGCCGTTTCTTGTCCGAAGGGAGCTCAGGAAGGAGCGGTCGCCCCCCCGCGCGCGCCCGAGCGCCGTGAGAAACAGGTAGGTTTTCTTCCGTTCCCTGATGTCGCTCCCGATCTTTTTGCCGAACTGATCCTCGCTCCCGACGGCGTCGAGGAGATCGTCCCGGATCTGGAAGGCTCTCCCGAGGTGTTCTCCGAATGCGCGGAGTGCGGCGACTTCCCCCCGCGTTCCGCCTCCGACCAGGCCGCCGATCTCCGTGGCGGCTGCGATCATCCTGCCGGTTTTCTTCCCGATCATCGACAGATATTCCTCCAGGGAAACGTCCTTCCGGATCTCGAACTCCTTGTCGAGCGCCTGTCCCTCGCAGACCTCGATGAACGATTCGGTGAAGACGACGAGAATTTCCTTCAGGCGGCGTGTGTCGGTCCTGAGAAGGGAACGGTACGCCAGGGCGACAAGCTCGTCTCCCGAAAGAATGGCGATATTCGGGTTCCACCGCTCGTGCACCGTCGCCCTTCCCCTCCGGAGCTCGGAGTTGTCCATGACGTCGTCGTGGACGAGCGTGAAGTTGTGGAGAATTTCCATCGCCGCCGCCGTGTCCAGCGCGCGGCGGGGATTGCCCCCCACGGCTTCACACGAGAAGAGGACGAGGAGAGACCGGATCCGTTTTCCCCGTCCGGAAAGGACGTAGCGAATGGGCCGGGAGACTGAGACGGGCGTGTTGTGATCGGCGAGCGACCGCAGTTTTTCTTCGACGCGAACTCTGTAGGCGTCGTAGACCCGCCCGGGATTTGTATGCTTCAATGGCCTGGCGATGGCGAAAGGTGTATAATTGGGACGGGAGCCGCTCTCTATGCGGGTATAATAAGAAAAGAGGGTATGAGAAGCAAGGGAACTGCGGGAATTTGAGCCGTTTTGGGGAGTGCTTGAACCTTTTGAAATAAATTTTTCCTATCTTACGCTCCGGAAAATGGACTCCATAACCCACTCCTGAACCCATAAACCCCGATGCTCCGCCGCGTCCTCGTTCTGGTGACTGCCGCTGCGCTCTTGGTTGCGGAGTATTCCTGCAAGCAGAAGGCGGACCAACAGGTGGCTAAGAAAACGACTGTCGATTCGAAGAACGAGCTCTATGTCTACCTCGACACACTCGAGCGGAGATACGAGCATGCGTGCGAGCGGATGGGGCTCGCCAACTGGAACAGCTACTCGCAGGAAGCGCCGTTCGACCTGGATGGCGCGAAAGCGGAATTTGCCGGAATTTTCGGCGACACGACGGCCCGCTCCATCATCGAAACGTGGCGGGGGAGGTCATCCTCCCTGTCCGACAAGCCGCTCGCCCGCAGGCTGGAGCTCTGGCACCGGTGCTTCATCGGCGGGGCGATCTATGCCGATCACGGGATCGCCGGGATCGAGAACCGTCTTCAGCAAACGATCACCGGCTTCAAGCTGAAGATGGGCGATTCGCTCCTGACGCGGGCCCAGGTGAGCAACCGGTTGAGGCAGGAGAGGAAACAGCAACAGCGGCACAAACTCTGGTCGCTCACGTCCCAGATCTCCGCGTCCGCCGGAGAAGACCTCGTCAGGCTCGTCAAACTCAGGAACGAAAAGGCCCGCGAACTCGGTTTTCCTAATTACTATTCCCTTGCTCTTCGGCTCCAGGCGATCGACGAGGCCTGGCTCCTCAGGACGATGAACGAGCTCGAAGAGCAAACCCGCGCGCCGCTGGAGGACTTCATGGCTACCGCGCGGGAGAAGATGCACGCGGAGACGTTCGAAGCGTGGGATTTCGACTACGCCCTCCGGGAAGCCGTCCAGCTGCCCGACAGGTACTTTCTCCCGGAATCGGTGTTCGCGATCATCCACGAATTTCAGAAGAGCATCGGCTTCGATGTCGATTCGCTCCCCATCCGGGAGGTGGTGAAGGACATTCCGTACGGCGGGCTGAGCCTCGCGATCCGCATCCCGTCCGACTCGAGGTTCCTGGTGAATCCGACGAAGGGGAAGGGCTTCTATGCGGTCGCCTTCCATGAGTATGGCCACTCTCTGAAGGCGGTCCACACCCGGGTCGAGTATCCGATCCTCAGGGGGTACGAGTGGATTCCCGGCGCCCAGTGCGCCGCGTACGAAGAGGGCGTGGCCGATATGCACGGGGAGTTTACGGACGATTCGCTCTGGATCTCCGGCTACACCGATGTGAAGCCCAGGCAGATCGAGCGCTATATCAAGAACCGGTCGATTCCCGCGCTTTGCCGGCTCCGCCGGTTGATGAAGGACTTTTTCTTCGAGTACCGGATGTATCAGGATCCGGGCCAGGATCTCGGGGCGCTGGAACGGGAGATGTTCAAGAAGTATATGCTCGTCGATCTCGACCCGGGGGAGCCCGCCCAGTTCGCGGCGTCGATCTGGTACGTGTCGTACCCCTGCTACTACCAGAACTATGTTCTGGCGGGAATGATTGCGACGCAACTTCAGGAAGCGCTTTCCAGCAAGTTCGGTGAACAGAAGAGCCGCAATCCTCATCTGGCGGAGTGGATGATCGCCCATCTCTATGCGTCGGGCGAATCGGAAGAATGGACGGACCGGATCCGGGATGCCACGGGCAAGTCGCTTGAGAGCGGCGCCTACCTCCGGAAGCTCGGCATCGACGTGACCAGGAATATTACGAGGGATTGAACCGATGAGATGTGCGTTCACGTTGCTTTGCGTCGTGCTTCTTGCCGCGGCATCGCTGGAAGCCCAGCAAAGCGGCATCCTTGATTTCTATCCGCATGCGGATACGGTATGCCAGTTCCCGCCCATCGGGAAAGACCTTGCGATCGTCTGCTCGAAAAAGGTTTCACGGAGGTACGTCACTTTTGTGGGGTTACAGGGGGATACCAGGGTGCTGCTCGCGGCCGTTACGCTCAAACCCCTTCCGGATCCGCGGAAATCGATCTCGCTCTCCGTGGAATTCCAGGGGATTAACCCGAACCCGGGAAAGACATCGACCTGGGCGTACCTCTACGACCGGAATGGCGACGGAGCGATCGATTACCTCGCCCTTGTCGGGGGAGCGGCCGCCTACAAGCCGGCGGATTTTCCCGAGGGTTTTCCGGAACGGACCAAACCGATGGATTACGACCAGGCCGATTACTACGTGGGCCACTGCAGAATCGTGTTCAACCATTGGGCGGACGACAACTACGACGGGGTCCTGGACGCGGCGGTCCAGATCGACATGGATCCGGACAGGGAGTGGGTGGACCGACAGATCGTCGTGCGAAGCAGCGGGTTCGACGGCAAGTTCGACGATGTCTGGGCGTTCCGGGGGGCGATGGGAGACGATCGGGACAGCGTGAATCACACAATCACGAGCGTCCCGTTCCACCCGATCGGCAAGCCGCGCGCCGAAATCAACGCGGCGGCGTTCAACGAGAAGACAGGCATCCTCCGGCTGCTGAACCAGGCGGCGAAGGAATGCGGGTTGACCCGGGAGAACTTTTATCCCGAGCCACCCGAATGAGGCGGACTATTTGTTCAGAAGACGGTAGGTAAACCCGCCGGAAAGCGGAAAGTATTGCCGTGTGGGATCGATCACCCCGAGCGTCGATTTCCCCTGGACGAAGAATGCGATCGATTCGGTGACGGGAACCTCGATCCCCACCCCGACCGACCATGCGAACGCCGACGCGCTCTGCCCCGAAACGGTGAATGCCGTGTCGCCGGAACAGGTGATCGCCCCTTCGGAGAGATGGAGATAGCCGAACCCGATCAGAAAATAGGGGGCAAGGCTCCTTCGTGAAGGCGAAAAAGTTCCCTTGTACGAAAACATGATGTTGAAGACGCTGGTCGGATTCCTGGAGAGCGCGACGTTCTTTTGCACCAGATTGAGTTTCGTCCGGAAGGCGGCCACGTCAAAAGCCCATCTCGAATATTCCACCGTGGCGAGCAGCGTACTGTAGCCGATCGAGCCGGGGTTCGTCGAATATCCGAACCCGGCGCCGGCGTTCCATCCCTTTTTCCAGTAATCCTTGAAATGATCCGGAAGGTACGGCAGAGAAACTCCCCCTGAGAGAGAAATCTCGGGAGTCTTCACCGTTGAACTATCGTCCTGCGCGTGCAGGCACGTGAGAAGACTCGAGCTGATCAGAATAAGGAGTAAAACACGCTTCATGACAGATTCCCTCTTTAAATGAGAAAGCAATGACGCCGGTAATTACCCAACGGGGGGGTTCGCTCAAGGAGCAAGAGTATACGAAGTTTTCCGCCCTTTTTCAAGGAAGGCGGGGCTTGACAAAGACTATTTCTTCACGTTCCAGTGTGACGGTGCCCGCCGGAGCCCCCCGGGGTTTGTGGACATATTTTCGCTCGCAATAGGCGACGGGTACGTTGCTCGCCTTTCTCATTTTGCTGTAGTACGCGGCGATGCATGCCGCCTCCCGGATCGCCTCGCGCGGAACTTGCTGTCCCTTCTGGACCTTGAGGACCGTGTGGGAACCGCTGGCCCCGCGCGCATGGAACCAGAGATCGTTCGGCTTGGCGAAGCGGGTCGTCAGCAGGTCGTTGTTGGCGCTGCTTTTCCCCACCAGGACCTGGAAGCCGCCGGTGATTTCGAATGTCCTGAACGGGAGCTTCTCCTTCCCGCCGCTTTGTTCCGGAAGCCCGGTTGTCTTCAGGCCGCTCGCGTACTCCTTCTTGAAGGCCGCGACTTCGGCATCCGTCCGGGAGGCGTCAAGGCGCTGAAGCATTTCTTCAAAGTGATTGACCTTTCCTTCCAGTTGTGCGATGCGCTTCTCCGTTTCGGAAAGGGCCGCCCGCAACTTTTTCGCCTTCCCGAAGTATTCTTCCGCGTTCCGCGCCGGAGTGAATGCCGGATTGAGCACAACGGTGACGGTCTCACCCGCAAGGTAGGGATCCGACACGTCGACCCAGCCCGCTCCTTTCTCAACCAGGTGCAGATTCCCCATGAGCAGCCGGCCCATCCGTTCGTACTCCTCGGCCCGCCACGATTCGGCCGCCGCGGCGCGCGCGAGATTCAGCGCGCGGTTGCCCCGCTCGATCTCCTTTGTGATCGCGCCGAACAGTTCGTCCTTTTCCGATTCCGAAGAGCGGGTCCGGGAGGTTTTTCCGATGAACGATTTGATCGCGCGGTGTATGCTGTCGAACCGCTCCGGCTGCATGTCCGCGAGATGCCGGAGGGGAATCGCCGAGAGGACCACCGGCGTCGCCCCCCGAACGTAGACGTACGTTCCGTCCGTTTTCCCTTCTTCCCGCCGCTCCCCCTCTTCCATCGCGGCGATCATCCCCCGAACCTCCCGATGGAGGCGGTCCAGTCCCTCGTCGGCGAGGTCGCGCACGGGAGTGTCCTCGCCCACGCCCGCGCGGATGAGCGCCTCGCGCGCGAACACGGTCCCGAGAACGGGCACCGCAGCCTTCAGCGCCTGGAAGAGAAGCGGCGGGGACGCGTTCCTCAACGATTCCCGGAACGGGAGAGGATTCTCCAGGATCGAAGCGTCGAACTTCCGTTCGTCCAGCCGGAGGATGGTTCCCTGCAGTTTCTTGCGGTTCTTGAAGGCATTGAGGATTTTCAGGTCTTCGCCGGTCAGGTAGATATTGCTCGCAGCGCTGTCATACAATCTGACGTAGAGAAAGCGGCGGTCCCGGAAGGCGAACCTCAGGGTTCTGTCGAAGGGAAGAAGCGAGACGCGATCGACGACCGAACCGGTGAGCTCCTCGAACAGATCCACCGAATTCCTCCTTGCGCGGGAATTCTGTTCCTCCACGAAGAGGTAATTGAGACGCGGATTGACGGAAATGTGCAGGGAAGACCGGCTCTGCGGGAGATCCGCCCCCGGGGTCCGGTCGACGCGGATAATCAACTCGTCCTTCTGCTGTGTGAAGATTTCGGCGATGGCAGAAGACCGGAGGAGCGTATCGAGCTCGCGGGTGAGTGCGACCAGCGTGAAGTAGTGTGTGACCATACGCGGGAGAGGGGCACCGGGATATGTTGTGGCTCCAATATAGAGAAAAAGTGCGCGATTCTCAATCCTGCTCCCCGGAGGGAATGTTTTCCTTGACCACTGATCAAATATTTTGTACCTTGGTGGGGGTTGGCACCTCAGAAGGCCGTGTTTTTCCATGATTTCAAGCATGACGGGATATGGGCGGGGAGAAGTAACCGAGAAACGGATCACCGCTTTCGCGGATCTGCGCAGTGTGAACAACCGGTTTCTCGAAGTGACTGCCCGGCTCCCGCGAACCCTCTCCATGCGCGAGAACGAGCTGAAGGAGCTGGTCCGCACCAAGTTTTCCCGCGGCAAAGTGAATCTCGTCGTCACGATCACGCGCGAGAACGACAGCGAGGCGCCCGTCAAAATCAATCCCGCAGCGGCAAAAGCCTACGTCAAGCTGCTGAACAGCCTCCGGAAGACCGCCGGCATCAAGGAGCGGATCACGCTCGATCATCTGTTGAAGTTTCCCGAGGTCCTGGAGATCGACGTATTCGACTCCGGCGACGAGCTCGAGTGGTCGGTGGCCCGGAAGGCGATCGCCGCCGCGCTCGACGATGCCGAAAACATGCGCAGGCAGGAGGGAAGCGAGCTGATGAAGGACCTTCTCGCCCGGATCGCCAGCCTGGACTCGAGCATCGGGCAGATCGAACGGGTCGCGAAAGACCTGATTCCGCTGGAGCGCAGCCGGCTGGAAGAGCGTTTGAAGCAGCTCCTGTCCGATACGAAGGTCATCGACTCGCGGCGGCTCGAACTCGAAGTCGCGCTCTTCGTCGACAAGCTTGACGTGACGGAGGAATGCGTCCGGTTCCGAAGCCACACAAAGTTTTTCAGAAACGCCATGGACGGCGAAGAAAGCGCGGGGCGCCGCCTCAATTTCCTTGTTCAGGAGATGAACCGCGAGGTGAACACGGTCGGTTCCAAGGCCGGCAGCGCGGAGATCGCGCACAAGGTTGTCGCCATGAAGGAAGAACTCGAGAAAATCCGAGAACAGTTGCAGAACATCGAATAAACCGGAGAGCACCAGAATGCCCATTAAGCCCATCGACATTGAAGAACTGACCAGCCGCGCGGAAAACATCTACGAAGCGATCGTGATACTCCTGAAGCGCGCCCGCCAGATCAACGAAGAACAAAAGATCGAATTCAACCAGCGGATTGAAATGCTGCAATCGCGCGTCTTCGAACCGGAGGATGAAACGGAGCAGCCCCAGACGAACCCGGATCAGATTCTGGTCGCCCAGGAGTTCGAGCAGCGTCCCAAGCCGACAGAAATCGCCATCGGGGAATTGATGGACGAAAAGCTATCGCACCGGTACAAGGAGGAAGATCCACCGCCGTTCGCGGCCGTCTAACCACTTGTCATTCTGAGGAGCGAAGCGACGAAGAATCTCCTGGATCCTTCCCGGAGTTTACACCGAGCGACGCGAACGTGCCCAGGATGACAGACCGTTTCAAAGGCCGTCGAAGGGTGGGAGCCCTGTTGACCCATGCTGAAAAACAAGCACATCCTTCTCGGGGTCACGGGCGGAATAGCCGCATACAAGATCCCGTTTCTCGTTCGTGAGCTGAAAAAAGCCGGAGCGGCTGTCCGCGTCGTCATGACGGAGGCCGCAACGCAGTTTGTGACCCCCCTCGTCCTCTCCACCCTTTCGGGCGGAAAGGTCGTCGTCGGCACGTTTCCGGACGCGGCTTCGGGCGCAATCGATGCGGGAACATGGCACATCGAGCTCGGCCGCTGGGCCGACCTGATGCTGATCGCCCCCGCTACCGCCAATCTCGCGGCCAAGCTCGCCCACGGATACGCCGATGACGCTGTTTCGACTCTGGCGCTGGCGGCCCGCTGTCCCCTTGTCATTTCGCCCGCGATGGATGCCGACATGCTCCGGCACAGCGCGACTCAGGAGAATCTGACCCGGCTCCGCGAATTGGGCTACACGGTGCTTCCGCCGGAGGAAGGCGAACTGGCGAGCGGGTTGACCGGACCCGGACGGCTGCCCGAGATTTCGGCGATCGTTCGCGCTCTGGATGAGGTGCTCGGTTCTGCCCGCCGGGATTTGCGGGGGAAGAGAATTCTGATCACAGCCGGCCCCACCCGCGAGGCGATCGACCCGGTGAGGTTTCTCGGAAACCGGTCCTCGGGAAAGATGGGATTCGCTCTGGCGAACGCGGCGGCCCTGCGCGGAGCGGAGGTGACTCTCGTTTCGGGAGCCGTCTCGATCCCGGCGCCCCGGAATGTGCGCCTGATCGGCGTCGAAACGGCGGACCAGATGCTCGGCGCCGTGACGAAGGAATTCGGGAAATCGCATGCGCTGATCATGGCGGCTGCGGTATCCGATTTCAAGCCGGCGCAGATCTCGCGCGGGAAGATCAAGAAAGAGAAGCTGGGAACCGACGGCATGACGTTGCGCCTGGAACGAACGCCCGACATTCTCGGAACCCTTTCGGCCAAAAAACACGGCGCCGTCGTCGTGGGATTCGCCCTGGAGACCGACAACGGCCTCCGGAATGCGAAGACGAAACTGAAGGAGAAGAAGCTTGACCTCATTGTTCTGAATAATCCGCTGACGGACGGGGCGGGATTCAATTCGGATACCAATGTGGTCACCATCATCTCGAAGTCGGGAAAAGTCGAGCGCCTGGCAAAGATGCAGAAGTTCGACGTGGCAAATCGTATTCTGGACCGGCTCTCAAAAATGTTGTAATCGTACGGCGCCGCCCGCGGCCAAAGCCGGGGAAGCGCCGGGAATCTGCAGGATCCTCCCCTGGCGACGAATGAAATCAAATGAAGTATCGGATGTTCTCGACAAGGCGCGGGCCTACCTGATGCAGCAGCGCGATCTCTTTGGAAATATTGTCTATACCGAGGAATCCGGAAAGAAGATCGCCGGCGGGGCGGCGAAGCAGCCGGACTCCGCAGTGGGCATTCCCGACGAGCCGTGGGCCGGCGCGGTGTCTCCGGCGGAACTGTACGGCCAGATTCATGAATGCCTGAAGTGTCCGTTGGGACAGACCCGGATCAAATTCGTCTTCGGGACCGGGAATACGAACGCGGACATCATGTTTATCGGCGAGGCGCCGGGGGCGGACGAAGATGCGCAGGGCGAACCGTTCGTCGGAAGGGCGGGACAGCTCCTCAACAAGATTATCGAGGCGATCGGGATGAAGCGGGAGGAAGTCTATATTTGCAACATCCTCAAGTGCCGCCCGCCGCAGAACCGCGACCCGTTGCCCTCCGAGATGGAGACATGCTCGCCCTACCTTCTGAAACAGATCGATCTCATCAAACCGAAGTTCATCGTCTGTCTCGGACGGATCTCCGCCCAATGGCTTCTCCGGACGAACGAAACCCTCTCCGCGCTCAGGGGCCGCACGCACGAATTCCACGGAGCGACGCTGATCGTGACGTATCATCCGGCGGCGCTCCTGCGCAACCCGGCCTGGAAACGGCCGGCCTGGGAGGATATGAAAGTGCTTATGGAACTCCATGAAAAACGGAAACAACAACAGGCGTCGTGATGGCAAACGGTACGAGTGAAATCCAGACGGCCCCTCCTTCAGCGGCATTGCAACCGGTGAACGCTCCTCCGGCCGGACGCACCCCGCCCCAGGCGGTAGACGTCGAAAAGGCGATTCTCGGGGCGATGCTTATCGACAAGGAAGCCGTTCCAAAGGCTCTCGAAGTGCTCGATGCCACCAGCTTCTATCATCCGACGCACCAGAGGTTGTTCGGGTCGATGGTCTCGCTGTTTGAGAAGGGGGACGCGATCGATGCGGTCACCGTGGTCGAAGAGCTCAGGCGGAAAGGATCGCTCAATCCCGCCGAGGATCCGGTCTATGTCACCGAGCTGACGATGAATGTGACGAGCTCGGCGAACATCGAATATCACGCCCGGATCGTCCTGGAAAAGGCGCTGATGCGAAGCCTCATTACAGCGTCCTCCGCGGTCGCAGCAAGGGCGTACAACGAAACCGAGGATGCCCTCGACCTGCTCGACGAGGCCGAGGCGAAAATTTTTCAAATTTCGGAACGCAGGCTGAAGAGAGCGTTCACCCCCATCAACCGCGCCCTGCACGAGACGTTTGCGATGCTGGAAGAGATTCACGGCAAGCACAGCGGCGTGACCGGGGTCCCGAGCGGCTTCCCGTCGCTCGACGAGAAAACGGGGGGATTCCAGAATTCCGATCTGATCATCATGGCGGGAAGGCCCAGCCAGGGAAAGACCGCCCTCGCGCTTGCAGTCGCCCGCAACGCGGCCCTGCACCCGGAAAAGAAAACGAGCGTGGCGATCTTCAGCCTCGAGATGTCCGAACAGCAGCTCATTATCCGCATGCTCTCGGCCGAGGCACGGGTCAACGCCCACCAGTTGCGGACCGGAAAGCTACCGGACGAGAACTGGAAATACCTCAGCAGGAACGTGGGGAAGCTCGCAGAAGCGAAGATTTTCATCGACGATTCGGCGGCGCTCAGCATCCTCGAGTTGCGGGCGAAGGCGCGCCGGCTCAAGGCGGAACACAATATCGGCCTCGTGATCGTCGATTATCTGCAGCTCGTGGCCGGTCCGAAGAGCGCCGAGTCGCGCGAACGCGAAATCTCGATGATCTCCCGGTCGCTCAAAGCCCTTGCGAAAGAGTTGAACATACCGGTCATCGCGCTTTCCCAATTGAACCGGACCCTCGAATCCCGCGGTGACAAGCGCCCCGTCCTTTCAGATCTTCGCGAATGTGTCACAGGGGAAACTCTCGTTTATCTTGCCGACGGACGCCGGATCCCGATCCGGGAACTTTCCGGGCAGCAAATGGAAGTATTCACAATGACCAGGGAGGGACGAATTGGAACTGCCTTCTGTGATGCGGTCTGGCCTGTCGGAATCAAACCGGTCATGAAGGTGACTCTCTCCAGTGGCCGGTCTATCCGTGCAACGGACAAGCACCGCCTCTACACTATCAACGGCTGGTGTGAAGTCAAAGATTTGGCGATAGGCGATCGCTTGGGAATTGCCCGGAGCATTCCTGAGCCTGACGCGAGAGTTGAGCGCTGGCCCGACGAACGGTTGACACTCCTGGGCCAATTGATCGGGGATGGAAGCTACTTGAGCGGTCAACCATTGCGTTACACGACGGGTTCCGAAGATAATAGTGACGCGGTACGGAATGCAGCTTTGCAGGAGTTTGGCACAAAGGTTACCCGATATCCCGGGAGAAGGAGTTGGCATCAGTTGTTGTTGAGCGGAAACGGCAATCGTTGGCACCCAGAAGGCGTGAATAGGTGGCTCCGGGAATTGGGCATCTTCAACCAACGATCGTATCAGAAGAGAGTCCCGCGAGCCATATACCAATTGACCAATGATGAGATAGCCCTCTTCCTAAGACATCTCTGGGCGACCGACGGATGTATTCATTCCCGTACCGGCGGCTCAAGCACAATATACTATGCCACGAACAGTCAGGGCTTGGCTTACGATGTTGCGGCGTTGCTCCTTCGATTCGGAATCGTTGCGCGCATTCGCAGCACCCGGAAGGCCCAATATAGGCCGGGCTATCAGGTGATCATTACAGGAGTCGACGCTTTCTTGAAATTCCTCGGAAGCGTGGGAACGTTTGGACCGCGGCGCATGCAGGGCGACAGGTTGGCTGCGACATTGGAAGGTGTTGATTCCAATACAAATGTTGACACGATACCGGTCGAAGTATTTGATCTTGTGCGGGCAAGAATGAAAGAGCGGGGCATCTCGCAGCGAGAGATGACGCATCGCCGCGGAACGTCGTACGGGGGAACTTCCCATTTCAAATTTGCGCCCTCGCGCTCAACGCTGCTCTCATACGCCGAATTACTGGATGATCCATTCCTCGGAGAATGTGCGACCAACGACCTGTTCTGGGATCGGATTGTTTCAATCGAGCCTGACGGTGAGGAAGAGGTGTTTGACCTTACCGTGCCAGGCACGGCATCCTGGCTCGCAGATGGAATTGTCAGTCATAATTCGGGAGCCATCGAGCAGGACGCGGACGTGGTGATATTTGTCCACCGGCCCGAGACGTACAACATCAAGGAAGTGCGGGACGTCGACGGTACGACGATCGACGCCGAAGGGATCGCGGAGATCATCATAGGCAAGCAGCGGAACGGCCCCACCGGCCAGGCGCTCCTCACGTTTGTCAAAGACTACGCCGGCTTCGAGCGCAGAGCTCCCCGGGCCCTCGAGAGCTACCTTCCACCCGCTCCGGTGGTCGAAGGAGAACCGCCCTTCTGAGGAACTCCCGGACGATCGGATTTCATGCCGGGAGGTGCCTCGCCGTCATCCTTCCGGTGCTCGTTCTGGGCTCTGGAACCTCTTTCGCCCAATCGGAAGACGCCCTCATCTGCAACAAGCTCTTTTCCTACGCGTTCGAACACGCCCTCATCAAGAAACCCATCGGCGACCTCATCGTTGCGGTTGGCGGTCAATTCCTCGGTAAGCCGTACGAAGCGCACACGCTCGACACACCCGGTGAGGAACGCCTTGTGGTGGACGTGCATAGCTTTGATTGTGTCACGCTGGTCGAAGACGCCTGCGCGCTAGCCCGGTGCATCAAACAAAACCGTCTCACCTTCGACACGTTCCGGTCCGAGCTCCAATCGCTACGGTACCGCGGCGGGGCGATCCGGGGATACGCCAGCAGGCTCCATTACTTCACCGAGTGGATCGCAGACAACGAGAAAAAGGGGCTCGTGAAGGACGTGTCGAAAGAGCTCGGAGGGACGCCTTACCGGAAGACCATCGACTTCATGACCTCCCATCGCGCCTCTTATCCGAAACTCTCGGAAGATTCCGCTTATTCAGCATTGCGGAGCATCGAGGATTCGCTTTCGGCACGCGCCCTCTACCACATCCCGCGCTCCCAGATATCCAGGCTTCAATCGGGGATCCGGAACGGCGACATTATCGCCATCACCACGGACCTTCCCGGCCTCGATGTCAGCCACACCGGCATCGCGGTCCGGACCGAGGACGGAACGCTTCACTACATGCACGCTCCGAATGTCCATGGGATCGTCCAGATCTCCCGGGAAACCCTGGAGGCGCACATCAGGAAATTCCGCTCCTACACCGGTATCATCGTTATCCGCCCGATCGAACCGGGGGAATGATTCCGCCCGCGTAACTGACCCGCCGCCACCCCCCTTCATTTCCACCCACCCGACACGTTTTGGGCCGGGATTACCTTTCAGTTCCAGCTATTCTCGCCATTGGAATCCTCCCCGGGATGCCACACGATGGGATTCAGCGGCGAGGCGGCACCCCCCCCTCGGACATTTAATCGGGTAAATTGCCACATCAGTGACGCAGAGCACCAAGATCATGACCCAATCTTAATTAAATTTAACAGATCGCCATCGTGAGATAGTGCTCCAGCCGGACGAGGAGGATCATCGGAACTCGGATGAATCTACCCTCCCATCGTCAATCAAAACTCAAGAAAAGATCGAAGGGTGAGGGAATGTGCGTTCCCGCCGCCTTTCTGACCATTAATCCACCGCTGGCGAAGCAAGTTCTCGGGACATCTCTTGCCGACCCCGGCTTGGGACACCCTACTCTAACTCATCGCCAAAGAAAGAAATCATATGGGACAGCAACAAATTTTACTCATTCTTCTCGGCGTGATCGTTATTGCAATCGCGATCGCGGTGGGGATCACACAATCGAGTGCCCATTCCACGCGCGCGAACGAAGACGGCATTACGACTTCGCTTGTTTCGATCGCCTCGGACGCGTTTCAGTACAAGATTCGACCTGGAACTCTGGGGGGCGGAAGCGGATCATACCTCGGGTACCAAGTACCCAGACAACTCGCCCAGGACGACAACGGCACCTACGCGGTCAGTGTGCCAGGAAATGCAGGCCACATCTCCTTCACAGGGACAAGCGTGCTCAATACAGCCTGGGTGGCCACGCTCACGGCGGACGATTCCGGGAGGACCACATTGACGTTCAACGGCTGGTAGAAGTCACAGGTTGTAATCGCGCATGATTCTGAAGAATGCAACAGCGGTCGGAAAGGTGAAACGAATGAACACGGTTCTCAGCATGGCGGGAATCGGCGCTTAGCAAGCGTTGCCCTCCTGACCTAACATCCTGAACATCTGTAAGGGCCTGATCCCGCGATTGCGGGATCAGGCTTTTTTAACCTCCCCTTGCCGGGCAACCGGTGTCTTGGTGGTGGGTAAATTTCAACAGCCAAGCAGAACACCCGCAGCCTAAAGGCTGCGGCTACCAAGCCCGAGGCATCGGTAGGCGCGACCTTCAGGTCGCGTAACGAGATGCGAACGAAACTCAGACCGTAGGAGGTGTCATCGTTGGTTTGGATTCCGCCGGGGATTTCTGTACCTTTTAACACCAAAATGTCCCGTTTGCCCCGAATGACGGAGTAGGCGGGACGAACTTTATTCCCAAATGAAGAACATCTGCATACTCGGGTCGACGGGCTCCATCGG
>DATDFQ010000004.1 GCA_036522515.1 Bacteroidota bacterium | reverse complement strand
GTGTTGAGGCTCACCTTGTCGGCGCCGGAGCGGAGCAGCTGCAGGATGTCGTCGATCGTCCGGATCCCTCCGCCGACGGTCAACGGTATCGCCACGCGCCGCGCCACTCGCTCGATCAGTCGAAAAAAGGGGCGGCGCCGTTCGAGAGTGGCGGAAATATCGAGCAGGACGATCTCATCCGCGCCCTCGTCCGAATACCGCGCCGAGAGCTCCACCGGGTCGCCGATGTCGGCGAGATGTTCAAATCTTCTCCCTTTGACGACCCTCTCGTCGAGCACATCCAGGCAGGGAATGATCCGGCGGGTCAGCATGGCGGTTCCAACAATTCTTCCACCCGGAGTGTGCCCTCAAGCAATGCCTTTCCGATGACGACTCCCGCAACTCCTGCGGAGGAAAGCTCCCGCACGTCCTCCTTCGAGCGGACCCCGCCCGAAGCGAGCCATTCAACGGCCGGGTAATCCTTCACAAGCCCCTGATAGAGCGGAACGTTCGGCCCGCTGAGTGTCCCGTCGCGGCGGATATCCGTCGAAAGAAAGCGTCTGATTCCCAGTCCGCTCATCGCCGTGACGACCTCGGCAAGCGTCGCGCCCCCGGTGGTTTGCCAACCGTTAGAGGCAAGATCGCCGTCCTTCACATCGACGGCGACGCAGAACTTCCACGCACCGAAACGTTCGGCCCACCCCTTCACCGTCTCCGGGGATTGAAGTGCGACGCTTCCCACCACAACACGGTCCACCCCCGCATCGAGAAGCCGGGCGACGTCCTCTTCCGTTCGTATTCCTCCCCCCGCCTGCACCAACGCGACGTCGAGCGATGCAAGCCGCGCGATGGTGGGCCAGTTCATGACGCGCCCCGCCCTGGCTCCTTCGAGGTCGACGACGTGCAGTCTCGCCGCACCCGCATCTGCAAATTTTCTCGCGAAATCGCAGGGATCGGTTCCATAGTCGGTCCTGAGGGAGAATTTTCCTTCCCTCAACCGGACGCACCTCCCCCCATAAAGGTCTATCGCCGGTATGACTTGCATAGAGCGTCAAAGTTTTTCAACAGCCTGAGGCCGGCACTTCCGGATTTTTCCGGATGAAACTGAACTCCGAAATAATTTCCATTCGACACGGCGGCGGCAAGACGAATTCCGCAGTCCACTACCCCCGCCGTCGAGGCGTCGACGCGGGCCGCGTACGAGTGGGCAAAATAGTAGTATTCGGAGCGTCCCTCCGGCTCAAAAATAGCATGAGTGCCGAGGAACTCCACACGGTTCCATCCGATGTGGGGAACTTTGCAGGCCGACTCGTCGATCTTGCGCACTGACCCCGGCAACACACCCAGGCAGGGGGTGTCCCCTTCCTCCGAATAGTGGTAGAGCAGCTCCATCCCGAGGCAAATACCCAGAAAAGGAATATCGAGGGTTGCCAAAAATTCAAGGAGATTCCGTTCGCGCAGCGATGCCATGGCCGCAGGCGCCGCCCCGACTCCGGGGAGGATGACCCCATCGCATGAAGCAAGCTGCCCCGGGTCGTTGCTCACCAGGAATCCGGTCCCGATCTGCGAAAGCGCATTGGAGACGGAAGCGATGTTCCCGGCTTCATAGTCGACGACGCCGATCATAAGGTTCCTTTCGTCGTCGGCAATAGTTTCAGGAGGCGGCGATCGACGCGCACGGCATATCGCAGCGCGTTTGCCACCGCCTTGAAGATTGCTTCGATTTTGTGATGATCGTTGCGGCCGGTGCAGGAGATATGCACCGTCGCCCCCAAACCGTCGGCAAAGGCACGAAAGAAATCTTCCACGAGTTCGGTCGGCAGCTCACCCACCCTCTCCCTGCGGAAATTACAGCGAAGGGAGCAGTAACTTCGCCCGCTCAGATCGATCGACACTTCGGCCCGGGCTTCATCCATCGGTGCGGCAAAACCATAGCGCTCGAGGCCCCGCTTCTCGCCCAACGCCTCCCGGAGCGACTGTCCGATCACGATGCCGGTGTCCTCAACCGTGTGATGCTCGTCGACGTTCCGGTCCCCGATGGTCTCCACCTTCAAATCGATCCGCGAATGGCGCGCGAGCTGGGCCAGCATGTGATCGAAGAACCCGATCCCCGTCGATATGGCGTATTCCCCGGAGCCATCGAGGGCGAGTTCAACGCGGATCGAGGTTTCGCCCGTCGATCGACAGATTGTCGCCGAGCGTGCCGACTTCGCGATAAAGTTGCATGCCTCGAACCCGTCTCGCGTCGAGAATGTCGCCCTGGTCGACCGCACCGGTGTAATCCGCACCGAACGGAGTCCGAGGTTCTCTGCAAACTGCACGTCGGTCTCGCGGTCCCCGAGGACGAACGATCGGTTCCGGTCAACGGCCGAACGTTTCAGGTATCCGTCGACCAGCCCGATTTTCGGCTTCCTGCACTCGCACCCCTCAGCGGGGCGGTGAGGACAGACGAAGATCCGCTCGAAGTTGATTCCTTCGCCTGCGAGGAGGCCCAATATCTTCGCCTGTACGAGCTTGAACGATTTCGACGGATAGCTCCGCGATCCCAAACCATCCTGGTTGCTGACCATGACGAGGGTAAATCCGGAATCAACCAGAAGGCGCAAGCCTCCGATAATCCCGGGGACGAATTCAACCTTCTCAAGTGAATCCACCTGCCTGTCACGCGGCTCGACGACAATTGTCCCGTCACGGTCGACGAACACGACCTTCTTCATGTGAGCCCCCGGAGAGTCTCAACCAACAGGGTGTTTTCATCCGGCGTGCCGACCGTGATACGCAGGCAATTCCTCAGGCGTTGCTCGCTCCTGCGACGCACGATAATTCCCGCCCTTTTTAAACGTTCAAATGCGATCAGACTGTCCTGAAACTCCACAAGGAGGAAGTTCGCATCGCTCGGGTAAACCCGGACCACCTCCCGGATCTCTTTCAAACGGACCGAGAGGAGTTCGCGCTCCCTCACGACCGACCGGACGGACGACCGCAGGAACTCTTCCTTGTCCAACGCCTCGAGGGCGATTCGGGAGCTGACACTACCGACGTTATATGGGAATTTTATTCTGAGAAGGTGTGAGACGATTTGAGGGGAGGCAATGCAGTATCCCAGACGGATACCGGCAAGGCCCCAGCCCTTCGAGAGCGTCCTCAGAATCACAAGGTTTTCCAGACCGGCGCGATTCTGCATCAGATCGCCGCAGCCGGCCGCCCCGGAGGAGGCAAATTCAATATATGCCTGGTCGACGATGACGAGCCCTGTGAACTCCGTGCAGAGCTTCTCGATATCGCTCACACGCAGGAGGTTTCCCGTGGGATTATTCGGCGAACAACAGAACAATAACTTCGCACTTCCCATTGCCGCGCGGGTCCCCTCAAGGTCGATCTGGAAACCCCCCTCGAGCTCCGCATCAACCACTGCGACGGCATTCAGATTGGCGGCAACACGGTACACTCCGTAGGTGGGCCCGAGGATGACAACGCTGTCAGTTCCGGGATCGCAACAGAGCCGGACGAGCAGATCGATGATCTCGTCGGACCCTACACCGAGGAATATCTCATCGCTGCTCACCCTCAGCCGCCCGGCAATTCTCCCTCTCAATTCCTGTTGCATCGGATCCGGATAACGGTTGAGGGGGATGCCGTTGCAGGCAACCGGACTACCCGCGGAAAGCTCGTTCGCATCGAGAAGGATTGTCCTCCCGCCGCCGCCCCCCGGGAGCGCGGCGAATTCGCTCCGGGCGGAGGTGTAGGGATGAAACCCCCTCAGATGGCTCCGGATGATCCTATCGATCATGCTATTTCGCCCCGAATCTCGGCGGCGCGCGCATGAGCGTCGAGACGCTCCGCCCTCGCGAGCTCCATTACGATCGGCGACATCGAGCGAACGCCCTCCGAAGTGAATGTCTCGATAAATAGAGGCTTCATGAAGGACTCCAAGGTAAGACCGCCCCTGCACACCGCGGTCCCTCCCGTCGGCAGGGTGTGATTGGGCCCGGAGGCGTAGTCCCCGAACACTGACGAACCGGCGGCGCCCACGAACACCGCTCCTGCATTTTGGATCTTCGGGACAAACCGTTCTCCCTCCCTCACGGCAAGAGCGAGATGCTCCGGCGCAAAGCGATTGGAGAATTCGATCGCATCGGAAAGCGTGCGGACGACGATGGCGGGACCTGCTTCGAGAACGCACCTGATCGTCTGCCGTCTGGACAGGAACGGGAGCTGAAGCTCGCACTCCTGTTCTACTGCATCCGCGATGCGGGAATGTGTCGTCACGAGCACGACGCGGGAGTCAACTCCATGCTCCGCCTGCGCCAGCAGGTCTGCGGCTACCCACCGCGGGTTCGCAGAATCATCCGCGATGATCAGAAGCTCGGTCGGACCCGCGAGCATGTCGATCTCCACGCCGGACGCTCCAACGGAGACCCGCGCCTTCGCTGCAGCCACGAACCTGTTCCCGGGTCCGAAGATCTTGTCGACTTTCGGAATCGTCTCGGTGCCCGCGGACATGGCCGCGATCGCCTGGGCCCCACCCGCCCTAAAGATCCTCCGGACGCCGGCGAGCCTTGCCGCATAGAGGATCCCCGGTTCAACTTCCCCGGACATGTTGGGAGGGGAACAAAGTAGTATCTCGCGGCAACCGGCAAGTGTTGCAGGTATCCCGAGCATCAGCACCGTCGAGATGAGCGGGGCAGAGCCCCCGGGGGCGTACAAACCGACGCGCTGGATAGGCCGCCATTCCCTGCGGCAGTAGACACCCGGCCGGGTCTCTTTTCCGATCGTTGGAGGAATTTGCGCCTGATGAAACGAACGAATTGTCTCCGCGGCGGCCCCGATCGCTTCTTTCAGCTCCGGGGGAAGCATGTCCCCTGCATGATCGATCTCTCTGCGGGTCACTTCCAGGTCCACGATCTCCACCCCGTCGAATTTCAATGTGTACGCGCGAATCGCCGCATCCCCCCGTGAGCAGACTTCGCGAACGATCGCCTCCACCGTGGAGGCTGTCTCCCCCTCCAGTATCGGCTCCCGCGCAATGAGTTTGTCGCTCTCCGGGGAATATATATCTTCGAGCTCGAGCCGTATCATCTCATTACGGGATAAATTTCTCAATCGGTACGACAACAATATCGGTCGCGCCGGCGTCCTTGAGCCGTTCCATCACCTCCCAGAAAACCTCTTCCCCGACGACCGAATGAACGGCGACCATCGAAGGGTCGGCGAGAGGAACGATTGTCGGGCTTTTCATACCGGGAATCAGGTGCCTGATGGTGGAAACCGAGGTCGAAGGGGCGTTCATCATCACATATTTCTTTCCGCGGCCTCTCAGGGTGCTCTGAATCCTGACCAGAAACCGGGCTGCGGTTTCCTTCTTCCCTGCGACCGTCATCAACGCCTGATGGCCGATGAGGAGCGCCTCGGAGTCCATGACCGTATGGATCACCTCCAGGCCGTTGATCCGGGCCGTGCTCCCAGTCGAAACCAGATCGCAGATAGCGTCGGCGACGTCGAGCGCGGGGGCAATTTCGACCGCGCCGCTGAGCTCGACAATCTCGGCCGGCAACCCACGCGAAGCCAGGAAGGTCCCGAGCGTCCTGGGATAAGAGGTGGCGATCCTTTTCCGCGCAAGGCCCGCCAGTTCTCTGATCGCGCCCGCTTTGGGCGCACAGATGACCAGCCGGCACTTGCCGAATCCCAGACGCTCCACGATGGCGATCCGCGCCTCCTTCTCCACCACGATATTCTCCCCAACGATCCCGAGATCGCAGACGCCGTCCTGGACATACTCCGGGATGTCGTCGTCGCGCAACGAGAGGATGTCGAGTGGGAAATTTCTGCACGGGGAAAAGAGAGAGCGCGAACGGAGATCGAAATCCAATCCCGTCGCCTTGAGAAGGGTAATGGAATCCTCGGTCATGCGCCCGTCTTTCTGGATCGCCAGCTTCAACCGGCCGTTCGAAGGGATCATTCTTTATCTAAGTAAAGTGCCTGATCAAAAAAATTTAGGGGGCGGTGCGGGTTCGCTTCAATGCGAG
>DATDFQ010000003.1 GCA_036522515.1 Bacteroidota bacterium | reverse complement strand
ATTGCTCGACGCGGTGGGCGATTGGAGGCAGATCCGCCTGCCTGACGGGAAGGTTGGATGGCTTGCAGGGGAGAGCATCCAGACCATCTAAGGGGAGGAATTGCGCGGTGATACCGCTCACAAACGGAACTTCCACGGTTGTAATCTGCCGGAAGTTTTCGTAGATTCAGTTCGCGATGGCCAACCTCAAAATCAATACCAGGTAAGTACACCCGCCTCTTAGATACCAAAACGCTCTCCGGGCGCGAAACCGTGCCAAAATGTCCCGATCCGGGAGAATTCTCGTCTCCCGGGTTATCAGATTGACTTTAGGGGCTCATTTTCGTAGATTTCTTCAGCTTTTTTGCAAGATTGCAGCGAAAACGCTGATTCCTTGCTAAAAAAAGTAACCCCGGGCGAGTTGTCAGCAAGCAGCTACGCTGAAGTAGATCCCTGAGCAATGGATTCGGAGCCATGACAAGTGAACGGTAACTGATGACATTATTGGTGACAGGCGGCTGCGGCTTCATCGGCAGCAACTTCGTCCAGTACATGCTGGAAAAACACCCCGAAGAGACGATCGTAAATCTCGACAAACTTACCTACGCGGGGAATCTCGAAAACCTGCAGAGCATAGAGGGTCACCCCCGGTACCAGTTCATCAAGGGAGATATCTGCGACCGGTCTGTTGTTGAATCGGCCGTCCGTCAACACTCGGTCGATGCTATCGTCAACTTCGCTGCAGAGTCGCACGTCGATCGAAGCATCGTGGGCCCTGCCGTCTTCATCGAAACGAACGTCGCGGGAACCGGCGTCCTGCTGGAGGTCGCGCGGGAGTGTGGAATCAAGCGGTTCGTCCAAGTCTCCACCGACGAGGTGTATGGCTCCCTCGGAGCAGAGGGAAAATTTCTCGAGAATTCCACCGTCCAACCCAATAGCCCTTATGCGGCATCGAAGGCATCCGCGGACTTGCTCGCCTTCGCCTACCATCACACCCACGGGCTCCCCGTCGTCGTCACCAGATGCTCCAACAATTACGGCCCTTTTCAATTTCCGGAGAAACTGATCCCGTTGATGATCGCGCGAATCGTCGACGGAAAACCGGTTCCCGTCTATGGTGATGGGTTGAATGTACGGGACTGGCTGCACGTCGAAGATCATTGCTCCGCGATCGATCTGGTTCTCAGAAACGGGAAGGTCGGGGAGGTATACAATGTCGGCGGGAACAACGAATGGAAGAACATTGATGTTGTCAGGCTTGTCCTGCAGAAAATGGGGAAGCCGGAATCGCTTATTTCTTTCGTCAAAGACCGGCTTGGACACGATCGCCGGTATGCGATCGATGCGTCGAAAATCAACCGGGACCTGGGCTGGAAACCGAGCATCTCGTTCGAACAGGGCCTGGCCGATACCGTCGATTGGTATACCGGACACGAGGCGTGGTGGAGAAGGATTATCAGCGGGGAGTACCAACAATACTATCGAAAGATGTATGAAGCAAGCTGAACGGGGGGACCGCTCTGCGACCATCCCCGTCCGTAGGCTGGGGTGGTTCCCATTCGTGAGATTGGCGGTGCTCAGCATCGTGCTTGCCGGCTCCCTCTCTGTTTCACAAACCAAGCGGCCGGCAAGCAAACCGAATGAATTCGAGCTCCCCCCGGAAGAGGAAAAGAGTGCGCTCGGGATTGTTCAACCCACGAGCATCGCACTGGAGTCAACTGTCAATCCGGAAGACTACTTTGTCGGGCCATCCGATATTCTTTCCGTAAATATCTGGATGAGTCCTCCAGCGAGTTTTCCTCTGATCGTATCGCCCGAGGGGACGCTACTCATCCCCACGGTCGGTGAGGTGATGGTGGCGGATCTTACCCTTGCGCGCGCGAAGGAGAAAATAGTCGCAGAGATAAGGAAGAAATACCTCCATGCGGAAATTACCGCCACACTGATCAAGCCCCGTCCGATCGTTGTGAACATCGCGGGGAACGTCTTACATCCGGGCTTGCTTACCCTCACCGGCGCAGACCGTGTGAACAAAGCCCTGGAAGAGGCGAATAAACTCTCGCGTCTGCAGACTCAGGATGATCTGTCGTCGATCCTGCGCGTCATGTCGACAAGAAAAATTGTCATCAAGCACAGGGACGGTTCGCAGGCCAGGGCGGACATCCCGAAATACTCGGTCACACATGACAACCGATGGAATCCCTACCTCCGGGAGGGAGATCAGGTTGTCGTGCCCAATAAGAATTACCTGACCGGCCAGGTTGCAGTGTACGGCCAGATCAATTCACCGGGACGATTCGAATTTGTTGAGGGGGACAGTGTCCTCGATCTCATCCGCTTCGGCCAGGGTATGACGGATCGCGCGCTTGCTGAACAGGTGATATTCTCGCGCATGAACGAAGACGGCAAGTCGCTGTCCACCCGGATCATCGATATTCCCGGGATGATGGCGGGGCGCGAGCCGAATATCGCCCTGAAGCCGGGAGATCGCATCATCATTCAGCAGGAGTCCGATGCGCGGGGGGATTATAATGTCGACATCGGGGGCGAGGTGGTCCATCCTGGAACATATCCCATTACGGTTCACAGCACTCATCTCTCCGAGATGATCCGGCAAGCGGGTGGCTTCACCGACGCGGCGGCGCTGAGTTCAGCCGAGGTTTCCCGTCAGCCCGTCAATCCGGAGAACGTCGAGCATGAGCGGCTTCTCAGCCTCCGTGGAGAGCCTGCAGGGAACGACAGCGGGGGCTATTCGCTTGAAACAGAACTCCGAATCAAG
>DATDFQ010000002.1 GCA_036522515.1 Bacteroidota bacterium | reverse complement strand
TCGTTGGTTTGGATTCCGCCGGGGATTTCTGTACCTTTTAACACCAAAATGTCCCGTTTGCCCCGAATGACGGAGTAGGCGGGACGAACTTTATTCCCAAATGAAGAACATCTGCATACTCGGGTCGACGGGCTCCATCGGAAGGCACAGCCTCGAGGTGATTGCCAGCTTCCCAACCCAGTTTCGCGTCGCCTACCTGACCGCCAACACCAACATCGACCTGCTCCAGGAACAGATCCGGAGGTTTCAACCCAAAGGCGTTGCTGTCCGGGACCGCTCCTCCGCTGCCGCCCTTAAACAGATTAGCAACGGATCGCTCAGCGTCTTCGCGGGCGACGAAGGACTCCGGGAACTGGTCAGCCACGACGATATCGACATCGTCATCAGCTCCCTCGTGGGCTTCGCCGGCCTCGGGCCGACGATCGAAGCGATCAAGCGGGGCCGGACCGTCGCGCTCGCCAACAAGGAAACGCTCGTTGTTGCGGGCGAGATCATCACCCGGATGGTCAAGGAACACCACGCGACGCTCATTCCCGTCGACAGCGAGCATAGCGCGATTTTGCAATGCCTGGCGGGGGAAGACCGAGCGAACATCTCGCGATTGATCCTGACCGCATCCGGCGGGCCCTTTCTCACGATGCAGAAATCGGATTTTTCGGCGGTGACCGTCGAAGCCGCCCTGAACCACCCGAACTGGAAAATGGGCAACAAGATCACAATCGATTCCGCCACCCTGATGAACAAGGGGCTGGAGGTGATCGAAGCGCACTGGTTGTTCGGTCTCCCGGCCTCTCAAATAGACGTCCTGATCCATCCGCAATCGATCATTCATTCGATGGTGGAGTTCGTCGACGGATCGGTGAAGGCCCAGCTCGGGATGCCCGACATGAAGATCCCGATCCAGTATGCTCTCACCTACCCGCAACGGGCGACATCCCTCTTCAAGAGAGTGGACTTCTGCGAGCTGAAGCAGATGACCTTCTTCAAACCGGACCTCGCCAAATTCGAGTGTCTGGATCTCGCGTACCACGCGCTCGCCCGCGGCGGGACGGCCCCCGCGATTCTGAACGCGGCGAACGAGATCGCGGTGGAACTCTTCCTGGGGAACAGGATCCGGTTCGATGAGATCCCCGCTCTGATCCGGGAATCGCTGGACCACGTTCCGGTCACGGGAGCGGGGACCCTGGAGGAAGTCATGGAGGCCGACAGGGTTACCCGGGAGTTTGTCCGCGAATCGAGCGGCCGTTTGGTGACGGGAGGATGACATGCAGACCCTGAACATGCTGATGTACACGGCCATCACGCTCGGCGTGCTCATATTCATCCACGAGCTTGGGCATTTCCTGGCGGCCAAACTGACCGGAATGCGAGTCGACAGGTTTTCGATCGGCTTTCCCCCGAGGGCGTTCGGCATCAAGATCGGTGAAACGGATTATTGTCTTTCATGGATCCCGGTCGGCGGGTATGTAAAAATCGCCGGAATGATCGACGAGAGTTTCGACACGGATTTCCTTGACCACCAGCCCCAACCATGGGAATTTCGCGCCAAGCCGCTCAGGGCCAGGATGCTGGTGATCTGCGCGGGAGTGATCATGAACGTGCTCCTCGCGATATCAATTTTCTGGGCGATCAGCTACGTCAACGGGAAGGTCACAAAAGAGACGACCGAAATCGGGTATGTCAGCCCCGAAACTCCCGCCTCGAAGGCGGGGCTGCTCCAGGGCGACAAGATCCTCTCGATCAACGGCAAGGCGGTGGAAGACTGGGAGGAGATCGAGAACCAGGTCTATATTGAAAACATGGGAAACGACATCACCTTCGACGTCGAGAGAAACGGCAGTCGCGTCTCGGTTCTCGCCCTCAGGAAAAACGCCGGCGCCCAGGCAGACAGACCGTTCGGCATCGTCGAAGCACAACTGATCCCTGTCCTCAGGGCGGTTGAGCCCAAGAGTCCGGCCGATAAGCTGGGCCTGAAAGCCGGCGATATCATCGTCCAGGTCGAATCGGTCCGCGTCGGGTATCCCCAGGTTTCGGACATGATCCACGAGCGGGCGGGCAAGTCCATGAATCTCCGGTGGAAACGGGGAGCGGAGTTCCTGTCGGGCACCACGACGGTCACGCAGGAAGGCCGCATCGGTATTCTCATCGAGCCCACCTACACCGGACCGGTCAGGCGGATCCAGTACTCGCTGCTTCAGGCGCTGCCCGCGGGAATCGGAAAGACAGGGGAGGCCGTCTACCTCTTTTACCTCACGATCAGCAAGATTGTGGCCGGCAAGACATCCATACGCGACTCCTTCGGCGGGCCGATCGCGATCGCTCAGCTCGCCACCAGAAGCGCCGAATACGGATTACTCGAATTTCTCGGTTTCATGGCGATGCTCAGCATGAGCCTCGCAATCCTCAATATTCTTCCCATCCCCGCCCTCGACGGAGGCCATCTAGCAATGATGCTGTACGAGAAGGCTATCGGGCGGGAGATCCCTCATCGCGTCAAACTCAAGATCCAGCAGGCAGGGTTCATCCTGCTCCTCGCGTTCATGGCTCTCATCATTTACAACGATATTTCCCGTTTTTGATCACCTCGCGTGATCAAAGTCACACCCCCCATTGAAATTGGCTGCGTATTGCAGCATACTAATAGAGTGGATTGCTAAACTTGCGGGAAATCGCTATACTCCGCATCATTAGAACGGGGCTGTCATGAGAACTATGCTTCAGGGTTTGTTTCCGGCACGGGTGTCGCCGCTGTGGGTCGCCGCGATCTTCTTTGCCGCCTCGACCGTCGCCAGGGCGCAATGCCCTGTGACCATGGAAGTCAGCCATACCGCCGCGCAACAGCTCACCCTTGCGGATGTCGATTTTGCGCACTTCCAGGGGACCAACCTTCTGTTTACTGTCAGCCTGCGGAATGATAACCTGCTTGATGCTGTCGTAGTCCTGCATCTGACGCTAGACATTGCGCTCGCGGACAATTCCGGAAATTTTTCGAACGCGGTCCAGCTCACCACAAAGGCGTTCACGGTTCCTCACCAGGGGATCAGAACGATCACAAATTTGAACCTCGGCACAGGGGGCGACGTCAAGACGGAGACGTTCGAGTTCGATGACGCGGCAAAATCGAAGCTTCAGGACGGCGCTCTTGCCACCGGCCAATTCCCCGCGGGGACATACACGATTCATCTCGGCCTCACCAATCTCGGTTGCACGCAGGAAGTGGTAACGATCGTTCTCCGCAACCCGTCGAGTGTGGAGCTCCGTTCTCCCCGGGACGACGAGGTGACGAACGAGTTTCCCCTCTTCGAGTTCTACCAGGAGAGCGACCGCGCGGTTCTGACCGTCGCCGAGAGGACGCCCGATCAATCCCGCGAGGATGCCATCGACCGGAAGCCCGCGATGCTCGAGGTGGAGCTGTCGGGTCAGAATTCGTTTCTCTATTCCGGCGGAAGACCCCTGGAGGACGGAAAGACGTACGTCTGGAGAGTGGTGAGCAAGATCCGGTCGGCTGGGGGTGCGGATGTCGACCTTCCCAGCACGATCGGGGAGTTCAAGGTTTCAGCCTCGGCGCAGGCAAGCACCGACGACGCTTTGCTCAGCCAGCTGGAGGAGCTGCTCGGAAGCCGCTACCACGAGGTGTTTGTCCAGATC
>DATDFQ010000001.1 GCA_036522515.1 Bacteroidota bacterium | reverse complement strand
TTCTATACCAATTGACCCCAGTGGTTGCAAAATGGTTGCACCCTCGCGGCTAAATCAGCCCCCTTCCAGAGAACCCCTTGGTAAAATTGGTGTTTTTGACATTGCCCGGTGGTGTAATTGGCAACACACTTGACTCTGGATCAAGGAAGTCTAGGTTCGAGTCCTAGCCGGGCAGCATAAAACGGGCAGTTTTCACTGCCCGTTTTCTTTTATGGCCTGCCGCGTCTCAATGCTGCAACCTGAATAACCCCCCGGTTCAATTCACTCGTGCTTGAGACTAATCCCAAGTACTAACCAAAAGATCCAGATGAAGGTGGTAACGATTGCAACCGTAAGTGGAAACCAAACAGCGAGAATCCCCAACACGATATAAAGCGAGAAGCCATAATACCCATACATATTCTGTTTACGCGTCATCAAAGCGGCGCTTTCATTCTTCGCCAGGTGATTCCTGATGGTGACACCGGTCATTAGGATCCAGGCAATGGCTTGAAGCGCCAGGACAGCGGTATAGAGAATCACGGCGGGAGCAGCGTGGTCGGTGAATATATATTGGCCCAGCAAGGCGGTGGGAAATGGAATAATCACAACTGTAAGCAAGAGCAAACCATTCGCATAGATAAACGCGGGCGACGATTTGTTCAACATTTTCAAACCGTTGTGGTGATTTACCCATGTGATCAGGATTATCACAAAGCTTAAGACAAAAGCAAATACCGACGGGGCAAGATGCTTGAGGGCGAGCCAGAATTCGGCATTATTATTTATGGTTTCCGACGGCGGAATTTTTATGTCCAGAATCAAGAGCGTCAGCGCTATTGCAAACACTCCATCGCAAAACGCTTCTAATCGTGAGTTGGGATTTGTTTCTGTCATGTTATGTCGGTTGTTTGACTTGTTGAAAAGGTAACCTGGCCAGCCCTAAAAGCTTTATACGAAATTTGAACCGCCCACGGGGGTTCAATCTCAGGGTCTTCTATACTTTGGAATCGTTCCTTTACTTGATCCCTTCGGCGGGGGTTCCACAGAAAAATACTTTGCAAGATCCGCGGGCATGATGTGCGAAGGTGAACGGTCAAAAATCGCATCAGTTCTTTCAAGGGCCCGGGCTACGAGACCGGAACAAATCTGCTGTCCGTCAAATCCGAACTTGAACTTGCCTCCCATGATCAACCCGATTGCTATACTCAAGATTGTCACCCACCCGTATTGCTCCCCCAAACACCACTTTGCAAATTCGACGACCTGTTGCCGATCGTGTTCATCCGCGAGACTTCCAAGCTGAATGAGATGATAATCGGTCTCCTTATACCTTGATATATTTGTTTGCTCCACCCCGGGCCCAAGCGCTTCAACTAATTCACCATCTACGGAAGTGATCATCGCGGCATGGCTCCACCAGGTATACTTTCTATCCACTCCATAGAACCTGATGCCTTGACCGAATCGAATGAGATAACTGTAAAATGTGTTTCCATGCGTTAGGATGAAATCTCCCGGCTTCAAATCTTCCTTTGGGACTTCATTCCCGGGCGTAAAATGGACGACCCTTATTCCCTCACAACGCGATGTATTATGATTGTTTGCGAGCATCGTCCCAATATACTATGAAATCTTCCCAATAAGGAAAACTGGAGTCATAATCTGGTCGGACTGATTAAGGCGATAGAGCTCGCTTTCTAGGGAGGTCGGGCCAAATGCACTTCTACACACATCAAATTGGGCCTGGATTCATCGGTTTAGGGTCACTCGGGGGAACAATCTCCGGTGCCGAATGAAAGTTGAACTTTGAATGCATTATTAGTAGATTCGATTCGGGTCCGGGAGCTCACCGGTTTGGAGGACTTCCGCGTCGCCATCACGCCTTTAGCATTCTTGACTCCATAGGAGGGTTGTATTCGAGTCAAGGCAATTTCCATTCGAGAGGAGGATCCATCATGAGACTCGCACATCACCTCGCAATCCTTGCGTTCGCATTCGCCACGTTCAGCTGCCAGAATAGCGTGCGTGTCATCGATACGCCTCAGCCGGCTGGAAAGATCGTGATTCGCTTCGAGCGTGTACCCGCATCCATCACCCACGTTGTAGCCGCTCTTTCCCGGGAAGGATTTGAAAGCGTTTTCCTTGAGCTGACGATTGCCGACAGTGGACAGGCCGCAACCGGAACATTCCAGGACATCGCCATCGGGACCTGGCACTTGAAGGTGACGGCGATGGACGAAGCCGACGTCGTCCGCTTTTCAGGGGAAACGGACGTAACAGTTCTCTCAGGAGAAACCGCCCACGCGGACCTTGTCCTTGAACCGGCGACCGGAAATCTGGAAATACATGTGAGCTGGGGGAACGTCAGCAACCCCGACATTACTACAGGATTGGTCCTTTATTTCCCGTTCGAGGGAAATACAGTGGACTCAAGCCTCAATCCGAACGATGTCAACAATGGTTCTGCAATCAATCAAGTATACGTGCCAGACGCGTGGGGAAACCCCAATAGCGCTTACCTCTTCAATGGTGTGGATAATTACATCACCGTGGACAACAGCCCGAGTCTGAATCCCACGAACCAGTTGACCATTACAATGTGGATGAGGATCGACAGCGTCACGAACAACTATCCGCTGCTCATATCCAAGGGGGCGCCTCAAACGGAGGGTTTCTCAAACAGAGAGTATCTCATCACCTGGAAAGATAACTTCGCCTGTCCCTATCTCCAGATCTATTCCGCCGGAGATAGCGGTGGTCAGAATGAGTTGATTGAGGAATCTCCATGTCATCAGATCGGGCAGTGGCTATTCGTCGGGGCGGTGATCGATCGCCAGAACCATCATATGCAACTCTATATCAACGGGAGTCTGAAACAGGAAGTTGGAGATTCATACTCGACGTTTAATATCTCGTCAAGCCCTCTGCTTATCGGATACACTCAAGAAATATCGGCGGACTATGGAGTGTTCCAGGGGGCGATGGACAACTTACGCATCTACAGGAGGGCGCTCACAGCGGACCAAATTCACTTCCTTTACACCTCCCACAAGTAAGTCTTGCACATGGGTAGGCCGATGTTCAAGTCCGAGGCGTCCTGACGAAAACGGGCAGAGGAAACTGCCCGTTTTCATTTTCACCCCGCCACCTTTGGATTTTTTTTTGGCGAGAGATTCAAAAGGGGGAAATTCTAGCGGGAGTCATTCTCCTTCAACGGGATGAGCCGCCTCTGAACTCGTAGACATGCGGTTTAGTGATGCTTAAGCCCACGATGGTTCCGATTAACCCGCCTGCAACCGCTCCCCCGGCGGTGCCCAACGCCATAGTAAGCCCTTTACTGTCGCTGCTGGCGTCGAACCCATCCGCGATGCGGGAGCCTGCAAGCGCACCTCCCGCCGCCCCGGCCGTAAACCCGAGCAAACCCCCCTTTAACTTATTGGAGTTTGTCGAGATCGTGTGTATGTTTGCGACAGGGACATGAAAGAGACTGTCAGATTCTGTCGATTGCCACGAAACAGAATCATGTTCGATATGAACCCCCCTGCCCCTCACTTCCGAGCCGTCGTTGAACAAGACTTTCACATCCTCGAATTGAATCGTCTGGTTGAAACTCTCAATCGAGATGCCGCCTCGCTGATCGGTGGGAACCACAAGCGTGGATGAGGAGCAGCCGCCCAGAGTGAGCGCCAGAACAATGATGCATGTTTTTGAAATCACGTTAGATCCCTCTCCCTTGTCTGTGAACCGGGCCAACCGGGACGCCAGTCCATAGATGATCTGAAATGTCAAAACCCACCCATGCATCCGCCACATACGGATTCATGGATGGGTCTTGATGGTAGCACAGCCCCCGTGTGCGATTCTCCCGAATTAAGAAGTAAGTTTACCCATAGTAGAGAGAAAGATGGCTAATGTCAATTGGGGCTCGGGATGCACCAGCGGGGCAACGGGAGATATGCCGGGAGCAAACACTCATCGAATTCCGCCTACTTTGACTGATTGATCTGAGTTCCTGATGGAGTGACCGGGTCTTCAAAGATGCCACGCATGATCCTCAAACAATACCTTCCCTCACTTTCGAAACTTGCCGGGGAGGCAGGATGACGGAGGCGGCATGGCTCGCGATGAGATTTTTCGGATTTTCAATCCAAGGCCCCATTCACAGCCCGCAACGATCAGTTTTCCAATCCGTTCGCGAATCGACCCGCAGATTTCTGCATTTCACGATCCACGCTGACGGAAACCGGAAGTGAAAGGACCTTTCGGAATTCAGTCAATGCTTCACCGCGACGATCCTGGCACATATACACTTTGCCAAGCTCGTAGTGATTTCGTATGACGCCCGGAGCCAATTTGATCGCCGTCCTGAAAGCGACATCCGCTTCTCCATACCCGCCGTCCGGAAGACCGTCCAGGAAAACATTCGCCAGTTGCTTTTCCACCCAACTGACATCCCCGAGCGCTTTATAAAATGAACCGAGGATCGAGTACGCCACATCGTCGGAAGAATCGAGTTTGATGGCCAGGTCTATTTCTCTCTTAATAACGTGGCAGAGCCGCACCTTTGTCTTGCTCCCTTCGAACATGGCAATATTCCCGTAGGAGGCAGCTAACCACGCGTGAGCCTCTGAGTTCGTTGAGTCTGCGCGCACAGCCCGGTGCGCGAACACGAGCGCCTGTTTATACAGTGCCAGTTTATTTTCCGGGATCGACGTGTCGGCCAGGCAAGTCCATGCCCTGGCGATCCGCCAGAGCACGACGACGGAGTCTGGGGATTTCGGCAAGACGGAATTATAGAGGGCGACTGCCTGGAGGTAATTCATTCGGTTGAACTCCCGGTCTCCCATATCGTGTGTAGCAGGGATCTCCGAAGGAGCTGGAAGGAAGAGAACGGCGAGCATAAGATGTATAATGGGATATACCATTTGAACCTGGTGGAGGAACCCCGGTGGGAGGGTGCCGCGTGCTGAGGATCAGAATCGTGTAATTGTAATGTAACACATTCGGGGGCAGGAACCTACTAGTCCAAAGGGATTAATTATGGGCTAGACCCTCGCGACTAATAAGGGGGCCTCCGTGGCGACGAAATGAGTGAGTGTTTCCCTAATGAATGCACCTGCATCCTGAATGTGTAACGTCTGTGAAAGAACCGGAATTGGAATGAGCACTACGAGGAGAACGGAGTATCCCCAGGTCGGCCGCGAATCGATCCAGCCGACCACATTCCCCAACAAGGAAGCGACAAGGGCGAGTATGGCGTATTTGTACTTCTCTTCCATTTTCCAATCTGTTTCATCTTATCAGAACAGCTTTTTTCGTCGCGACATAACCTCCCGCTGATATGCGATAGATGTATAACCCGCTTGCATTGGAGCTCGCATCCCAAGTCGCCGTGTAATTGCCGGGCGGTTTGTCTTCCTCGATTAGTGTGGAAATGAGCTGCCCGATCGGATTGAAGATCTGGAGCCGGACGTGAGTCCGTTTCGGGATTGAAAATGAGATCGACGTTGACGGATTGAAGGGATTAGGATAGTTTTGTGCCAGCGAATAGAATCGCGGAATTGGAGTTGACTCTTGATCGCGATCAGGCGGAAGGGGCGGAAGCTCTTCCGTTGGCACTATTTTGATTCGTTCCGCGCCGCCCACCGCGGCCGGCGATGACTCGAGTATCAGCTTTCCGTCTTGATTTACCTTCACCCAGTAGCCCTTCCCGGGCCGGATGCTGTCAGTCGGAGCATAGCTGCCATCATAGCCGAAAAACCTCGAGGTGATGAGCCCGCCGGGGGCTGAAGAGACACCAGACACCTCCACGGACGAACTGATCGATCCGATCATATTCCAACCTTCTCTAACATCGATGGTGTCGAGGGTACGGGGTGTCCCGCTGATTGGAACAGTTTGATCCCCGTCAAACTTGAGCCAGTATGCTTCTCCATTCGCCAGGGTGTCTCTGTGCAGGTAGGCATCTTGATAGAAAAACGCCGGAGAGACTGCAGTCGGGAAAAGGGCTGTTTTCTTGAAATCGCTCGCGGTAAGGGGAACGGAAACCATATTCCAATTCTGGCGGATGTCGACTGACCTGACGGTTTTGATCGTATAGTGGTCAATCAGAGTACCCGCGCGATTGTAGAAGGCAAACACGATACTGTCCTCGTACGCCGTCACAAGCTGGGCCCCGTAATTGGAATTGTACCGATACTGGCTGCCGGCAATCGGGGCGCCGAGCGGGTAGAGGCTTTTCCCTCCCAAGCCGTTGACGATATAGAGGAGTTTGTTGATCTCAATCCTCTCATAGATGTGCTCATGCCCGCAGAGAACGGTTGTCGCACCCCATTCCTGGAACGGCCAGCGCATGCGCGTCGTCGATCCGTGCGTAGTTCCCGATGTGTAGGGCGGGTGATGGAAGATGACAATCCTCCAGCGAGCGGAGGAAATTGAAAGCCTGTTCTGCAACCATTGCGCTTGTATTGAGGAGCTCGAAGTTCCATCCGGTTCGAGAGTATCGCTGTCGATGCAGAAGAACTGAACATTGCCCGCCACGAAGTCATAGTATCGCTCATTACCGGGGAGAGCGAAGTAATTGAGGTAGGGTTGCGCCCCCGGTGATTTCCAATCATGGTTCCCGAGGGAAGGAAAGAAACGGTTTACAGTGTCTCCGGTTCCATACGCTCCGGTATAGGGAAATATGTACTGATGATAATATTGCCCGATGTTCTGGTCGATCGTCGAAGCGAGGCCGTCCTCGTAGTTATTGTCGCCAGTGGTGACAATAAACTCCGGATTCCAGCCGCTCACCAGGGTTGCGACATCTGCTTCGGGTTGCCCGGCGAATCCGTAATCCCCTATGACGGCAAACCGGGCCGTCGGAGAGGCCTGAGCCAAGGCACGGCCCGGCAACGAAATCAACGCGAGCCCCGAGAGGGCGAGAATGATTGATATCTGGCGCATCATCTGCTCAGGAAACGTAGCGAAAAGCGGAGGGAGTGTCAACTCGGAGGAGGGTGGTGTCGCAGTTTCATCTCATGTCGTCATCCCGGCATTTTCTTAGGTCGGGATCTTTCTAAAAGAGTTGAAAGATCCTGACCAGGAGCATGTCAGCATGACGAGTTCATAGGAAGAAGAGCCACTACCATGAAGGCGGCGGCTACCAAACACGAGGCAACGAACGCAGCCTAAAGGCTGCGGCTACCAAACCCGAATGATCGGCGCAGCCTGAGGCTGCGGCATTGCAGGGACGAATTACCTGCAGATGTACGACTGGGTGTAATGGGTGAGAGTGGAAGTTCCCGCATCATCTACCGATGCCATGCAAGACAGCTTAAACATAAAATCAGATACATCGCTGGAGAACGCGTGGACGCTGAATGTGATCACCTGGGATGCAGAGGAAGATGTCCCATCCCAAGTGCCGTAATAGTTACTGTTCTCCTTGATCTGATATCTTGTCCCCGTCGTTTGACCGACTCCATTGATTCTGTTCGTGGTCAGATGATACGACATGGAATAGAGACCGTCGGGCCGATGAACCGTTTGCGTCGAAATTGTAATCGTCCCCGAGGTCGAAATATTTTCCCCGTTACAGGGATTGAACATTTCCGTAATCGGATACGACTGGGTCGCCTGAGAAATCGGTGTATCATTTGTCAAACCCGATGAAGGGCTATTCTCCCGGTCACGAACGGAGACGGATGTTTCGTTTTCAGCACATCCTGCAAGAGCGATCAGCAGGAAGGATACGAGAAGGGCGACGCCTTTCAATGTAGTTCCCTTTCTGGATAAGTACATAAGATCGATCAGTCTTGTTTTCCCGGGGAGCACGCCCTCGTGATACATCCCAAGAAACAAAGCCTGAGCGCTTAAAGCGGTTGTTTAGACTAGATGAGTCAACTGATTATGGGGGTAATTTGGCAGAACCTCCCGCATTTACAGGCAGCGGTTTCGCGCACGAAGTTAAACACAATTTCCGTCAGAAGCAAGAAAATTGGGTAGTGTCTCAATCGCCCGAACATGTCATCCTGAGGGAGCGTAGCGACCGAAGGATCTCGTCATTCCGATCTACGAGATCCTTCGCTTCGCTCAGGATGACAAAATAAAACAACACCGAGTAGAAGATCGCCAGAACATCGTACAAACTTAAGGCACCTCATCCCTCATTATCTTCGCCACCTTATCGAGATCAATGTTCCCGCCGGAAATGACACACACAATCTTTCCATGCCCTGCTTTTCCAGTCAGAGCGGCCGCAAGCGAAGAGCCTCCTGCTCCCTCCGCGATCACGCGGCTCCGTTGAATGAGCAACTTGATCGCCCGTCCAATGTCCGAGGGACTCACTACGATCGATCCGGTTACCAGCGAGCTGACAAGGGGCCACATTTCTTCAAGTAATCCCGCACTTCCGATGCCGTCGATAAAGCTCGGGACATATTCCACCTTTTGCGGACTTCCCGCCTCGAGAGACTTGAAGAGGGGAGCCGCAGTGGATGTTTCGGAAGCGTAGATTTTTGTTCCCGGACGCAAGGCGCGTATCGCCGAAGCTATTCCGGAGATCAATCCACCCCCGCCATACGGCACAACCACCCCATCGACATCCGGAAGGTCTTCGACGATCTCCAAACCCACCGTTCCGTTCCCCGCAATGACCGCCAGATCGCTCACCGGGTGGACAAAGAAGCCTTTCATTCCTTCGAACTCCCGCGTGACCAGGACCTGCCACCACTTCTCGAAGGGTATCTTGATGTACTTCGCCCCTAATCTGGTGATCGCGTCCAGCTTGGCCTGCGGGGCGTGATCGGGCACAATCACTGTGCAGGGGATGTTCATCGCCCTGGCGTTCCACCCCACACCCTGTGCCATGTTTCCAGCGCTCGGGGTATAGACACCTTCGGCGAGCGTAGCCCTGGGCGCGAGGGCCATGGCGTTGCTGGCGCCTCGCAGCTTAAAAGACCCGATCGGTTGAAGATTCTCGAGCTTGAGGTATAGTTCGCCGGGAAAGTCCTCATGATAGAATCGTATCAGAGGGGTGCGGTTCACTCTGCCGCGAATCCGCTCCCTGGCAGCTTTGATATCATCGAGCGGAATGGGAACCGGTAGTGGGGCAATCGGCGTCATTCCGATGCCTTTCCCTGAGTAGCGGCTCGATAAACATGCTCGGCCGCATAAATATCCTCGATCGCTATGCCGAGCGACTTAAAAAACGTGATCTCGCTTTCGGTCTCCCTCCCTTTCTTCGAACCCACCAGAACCTCTCCCAATTCTCCCTTCACATGATCGTCAGTAAGGGCTCCCTCTTTCCTGGGAATTACGAAATCACCCGCTTCTCTGAAGAGCGATTCGTACCTGTCCGTATACAGTTTTGAGTTGAGAACCGCCGAGGTATCGAACTCCCTTGCCGAAGGGATGCACGCTCCGACGGCATTGATGTGGGCCCCCTTCTTTATCCATTCCCCCAGCACGACGGGAGTCGCCGAGGCAGTCGTTGTGCAGATAAGATCGGCATCGATCACAGCCTCTCTTGAATCCTTTACCGCGATTGCGGAGACGTTATGTTTTTTTGAGGTCGCGCGCGCAAGCGCTTCAGCGTTCGAGTAATCGCGGCTCCAGATTTTGATTGCACTGATTTTTCCCGCGCAAAACATCGCCTCGACATGTTGCGCTGCCTGCGTTCCCGAACCGAGGAGGGCAAGAGTGGAAGAGACATCTCTTGCCAGCAATTTTGTCGCCAATCCGCTGACTGCCGCGGTCCGTATCGCTGTAATTGCATCCGCATCGATGATGGCGAGCAGTTGTCCGTGGGTACTCTCGAAAAGGAGTACCACTCCTTGGTGGGAGCTGTAACCATACTTCTTATTGTCCGGAAACACGCTGATCACTTTTATTCCGATCATGTTCTTGTCTGATGAATGGGCGGGCATCATTCCCAATCCGCCCGTTTTTTCAGGGAGCCACATGATCGAGCGAAGGGGTTGCAACGCTTTTCCCGAGACCAGAGAGGTGAATGCCTCTTCCATTAACGCAATGCACCTTTCCATCGGAAGGTATCGCACCACTTCTTCTGCGCTTATGTAGAGCGGTTTCATGGTCGGGGGGAGTTTCTGTCTCGGCGGGCGACTCAGTGCGCGCGGGGGATCCAACGGTTGACAGATCGTTTGTACTCCCGATAGCTCTCTCCGAACCGGCGCTCCAATCCGGGCTCCTCGATATAGCAGACTAGCATGTGAATGAGAAAGAGCCAGACAAGCGAAAAAAGGAGAATTGAAATCGAATGCTGGTAAAATCCGAATCCCATGAGCGCCACCCATCCGCCGATGTACATGGGGTTCCGCACAATCCGATAGGGACCCGATGCGACAAATTCGCGGGGAGGATCGAACGGAGCCGGTGTCCCTTCTCCGCGCAACACAAGCGTGCCCACACACAGGAGCCCGAGAATTCCTCCCAGGGAGAGCTGCACAATTCCGAGCGGCTCCGCCCACCCGGGCAGCACAATCGGAATGTACCGGTCGTATGCGCGAAATCCAAGGCTGATCCACGCCCAGAGCGCCACAAATCCGGTTCCGTACACAACGGCCCGCAGGCCGGTGAAAAGCATCTTCATTTCAAGCACGCAATCGGATGAATGATATAATCCCCAGAAGATAAAGGTTTCTCTGTTAACATACCACAGTCAGAGATTGTAGGTAGTGCCGCAGTTTCATCTTCTCTCGTCATCCCGACATGTTTTAGGTCGGAATCTTCATAAAAGAGTTGAAAGATGCTGAGCAGGAGCATGTCAGCATGACGAAGTGGAGAGACGTTCGGCCAAATTGAGACAGCACCGAGTGGTCGGGGGAGGCCGAAATTCGACTGCCGAACCAAAAGACCGCAGCCTAAAGGCTGCGGCTACCAAGCCCGAGGAATCGGTAGCCGCGACCTTCAGGTCGCGGGACGATAAGTGAACGAAAATCAGCCAGTACCGGATTGTGCCAAAGAGTGGAAGAGACGCTCGAGGAACTCTATCGCCCCCCTATGATTCAATTCCGAGGTAAATCGGAGGTACAGTTTTGAGGTAGGTTAATCAAAGAAGTGTTGCTTCGGCGGGGCGAACCTATTGGATTCTGTTTACTTGATCAGCACCATTTTCTTCACACTTGTAAATGTGTTGGACGGATCCGAGCCGCTTGTTGCCTCCAGCCGGTAGAGGTAGATTCCGCCCGAGAAGCCGGAGGCGTCCCAACGGACAGACTTCTCACCCGGATCCTGGACTTGATCAACCAGCCTCTCGACCTGTCTTCCGAGGACGTCATAAATATCGACGACCACTTTCGCCCGATGCGCCAGCGAATAGTAGATCGTCGTCGTGGGATTGAACGGATTTGGATAGTTCTGAGCGAGGCTGAATTCCTCCGGGGTCGGATTCCCACCGGCAGTTGGTACTCCCAGCGGAATCCCTGCAAGAATGGGCAACTCGATGTAACTGGGATGAGCCGCATCCATATAGATCGTTGTATGGCTTCGCTGGAAGACCGGGACGACGAAGGGATAGTATCCAAGCAGCTTTCTGTTCGTTTGATCAATATTCGTCAGTTCAATCCGGATTGAATTCCCTGCCTTGAAACGGTGCGCATGCGCATTTCCGTCCGCGTCGATGGCGTGAAGGGTGCCCGGCTGATTGCCTCTCCCCTCATAGTTGATCCTGTTGACAAAACACTTGTTGCCCGCGGGGTCGACTTCATACACCTGAGCGTTGACCGGAAACTTGTCCGCATCGGATGAGACATAGAGATGCATCGTCGGCACGCCGAGCCAGTCGACATTCCCCGACAACGGGGCCGATTGGAACACGAGGGCCTGCCGGTGAAATGAGGAATCGAACCATTCGCCCTGAAAATCATCCCAGTATGCCCAGTAGATCGAATAGTCCGGGTCGCGGAAGTCGTTCAGGAGCACCTGACTCGCATTGGAAACCGGAAGCGGGTTGGGCGACAGGGAACCGTTTGCCGACAAATAGAATTTGAAGGGGGTGATTCCTGCAGGAGGCCAGCCGGGCAACGTTCGCCGTGTCCACGTAAAATATCCGTTCGTATCCATCGGCAACGCGCTGTATGCATACGTGATATCGGGTTGACGCAGGATTCCGTTGTTGTTGCCCATGAGAAATTGATCAAACCAGCTGGTGATCCAACCGAACTGATAGTTCCATTCCGACGGCACATCGTCAGAATAATGTCCCCCGGTACCGATGTAGAGTTTTTCGGCATTCTTCCTCGCGCGGTACACATCGTACGCGTTGATCCCCTCGTTCGCCCTGAAGTAGTGATCCTGCCATTTGCCGAACATCATCAGGGGCGTTCTTGCAAGCTCGAAAGCCCGGGCGTCGATGTCGCGGGGAGGAACAAACCTTGTGTAAAAACCGTCGTAGTCATCCGCGATGAAGTGATTGAGGAGCGAATCGCGGATCGGGTCGAAACGCACCGTGTTCGCGGAAAGGAGATAGGCAAGCGTGGTGCGATAGCAGCCATTGGCAAGCATGTCGGAGGCCCAATGCGGACCGATCACGTCGGCGGTGATCGCCGCTACCGGGAGGTCATCCGCCGCCGCCCACAACCCATGGAGCCCGCCCTGTGATCCGCCCGTAAGCCCGATTGCCGAAGCGTTCACACCCGGCAAGTTGCCGACATACGTAACGACCGTTTTTAAATCGTCGCGTTCCTTCCACGACATGATCGTCGAAAACCCCTGGGAGTTTCCGTGCCCGCGCACGGAATAGGTAAAGGTCAGGTACCCCATCCGGGCGTAGATTTGGGCAGAGGCGTCCGTCTCGGCCTTGCTCATGGCAAAACCATGAATGAAAATAATCGCAGGATATCCGGAACGCGGTGGAGATGTCGAGGGCACATAATACGTTGCATCAAGCAGAATTCCATCAGAAGCAGGGACCGCTACCACATGCTGGGTCTGGGAAAGGCAAGATACTGAAATCAGGAGAATCAATAATCCAACAACGCCGGGTCTCATTCCACGGACTCGTCTGTTGGTACTCCTGCATTTAAAGGATAAACACATTTTGAACCGGGACAATTGGAGAGAAATAAATCGTTGAAGTGCGGAACCCCGATTACCACGAGGACTTGGATGTCAAGAACCGGGGTCTTCTATTCGCACACAGTCTATGTTAGGAAAAATTTTCCGGATGAGCCTTGACGTGGATCAATGCCGGGTCGATTTACCCGTTTCAGCCCGGGGAGCAGAATCCTGCTTTCTCCCATTTATTTTGAGGGTTGTTCGACCTCTTTCTGCTTCATATCGACCAGGTACGACAATGCCTTCGAGGGACATTGTTCGACCTGATTGATAATCTCTTCCGTCGTCGCACCCATCGGATCGATCCAGGGCCTTCGGTTTACGTCAAATACAGCCGGCAACCCAAAGACACATTTACCGGAATGCCAGCACAGGTGCGGCTTCCAGACTATCGTCACCTCCCCGTTCGAGTATTTCTTGGTTATCTCTCGCATAGGATATCCTTTTCATAAATTCCATCAGAACACAAAGGGGATTATTCTCTTGGTCCTTCCGGAATACTCCACATAGTCAGGATACGCGGCTTTGAGGAACTGTTCTTCGAGGAGAATTCTCACAACCAGGCAAAGGACAACGAGGACCGCAACGGCGATCGCGTCTGCCGACCGGTGAGAGAAGACGCCTGCCAGGATGAAGTACGTAGCGGCCGCATAGATAGGATGCCGCAGGTAACGGTAGGGACCTCGCGTGACCATCTCTCCTTCCGTCGGATTGGCTCCGGCATGGAAGCTACGCCTGCCAAACGTAACGCGCGCCCAGAGCATCAGGCCAAACGCGAGGCCTTGAATTGAAAGTCCGAGAGGGTTGGAAGAAATCAGATAGTCCTTGAAAGCCAGGAAAACCACACCGGCGACAGCGATCGCCACGGCGACCAGCGACATCGTCTTGGCATTCATAATACTCTCAAAGTAACGAAAAGGAGAAGGACTTTCAAACTGCTACTTGCCGGTTTGACTCGCAGCCCTCGGGAGGGACAAATGCGCGCCGGGAAATTTGTCTTCCAGGAGACGCATATCCCCCGCCTTGAGGCTGAGGTGGGCCAGATCCTGCTTCTCCAATTTATAGAACATGATCGACGTCGAGTCTTCGACATGTCCGAACCCGAGAGCGTGGCCGAGTTCGTGAGCCAGGGCAGCCCTCAGGTCCACCTCTTCTTCATATTCATAGATATTGATTTCGCTCCCGTTGAACTGGCCCTTCTCGAACTCCCGCACGGATACAAACCGCCCGTTGTAGTTCTCGATTTGGAGGTTATATTGGGTGACCAGCTTATTGATGGCGTCCGACAGAGCGGTCGCTTCCGATATCGCAACGTTCAGCGCGATACGCTCCCGTTCCAGGTTTGCGTGAAACTTGTTGAGCTCGACCTCCTCCGCATTGAGCTCCGAATAGACCTCCTTCGGCGCCCCTCCGGATTCGTTCCAGCGCGCGACCTTGCGATTGTGCGCCTCAACCTTCTGCTCGCAAGCCGACAGGTCCCCGGAATACTTGCTTTCCAGCTCTTTCACCACCACAACCTTCGAATCATATTCATCCCTCAGGTTGTCGAAGGACTTTCCCGTCAGGCTGATCTTCCCCCTCATCATTCTCTCCTCGATCCTTCGCTGTTGTCTCGCGTCAAAAACCATTTCTATTCTAAACGGAGCGGACGAGTCATACCGGAAGAGCTCGAGACCCACCGGCCTCTCCCACACCGACCCCGCTTCTCCTATCAGTTTGAGGAACCTCGCCCTGGTGATTCCAAATCGGGGATCGAGGGATCCGACGCTGAATTTCATCGGATAGCCGGGCTCCGCATCGCCGCTTGATCGGGGAGTGCCGAGACGGGAATAATCTCCCGAAGGGTCCGGGAGAAGAAGTACGAAGAGGAGAGTCAGACCAAGAATTGTGACGAGGGCTATGAGAGCTCCCTTTAACTCCTGTCTATGGCTCAACGGTAAGAGTCCTTCGCTCTGGAAACTCTGCTCAGGGCCGGAAGAGCAGGCCGACCATCGGTTGAATGCCCCGGGAGCGGAGTTCCGGAGCCCCCGGATCCTCGGAATTGAGATTATTGAGTCCCGCAGAGTAACGGACATCCAGGAGAATCGAACATGCGGAGGAGAGCGCGTATTCTCCGCCGAGGCCTGCATCGAGCGCGAAATCGATCCGGCTATATCCGCGTGTCAGCATGTACCCGATATTGGGACCTGCAAACAAATGCGGCCTGAGAGCACCCTCACCGAACTGAATGCCGAGAGTAACCGGCAATTCAAGAAACTCGAGCTTGAGGGGTTGCGTGGTACTCAAAGGCGGACCGGCAAAGACGCTGTAGTCGATACGCAGCTTCGTCCCCTTTTGAACATACATCGGTTCGATCCTGAGGAACAGGAGACTTGTCAGATCGGCCTGCACTATTCCGCCGAAGGCCGGCCCTACGTAGGAGGAAACCCTCGAATCGTCCCAGTAGAAATCATTCAGAGAAACCGAAAGCGTCGCGATGTTGATTCCCGCCTCTCCGCCCACCCGGACCTGAGGGAATGCTCTCGTTTGAAGGCAGAGCAACAGAACCACCAGGAGCACAGAAAATGAAAGCCATCGGACTATCTTCTTCATCGATTGTATCCTCCTCAAGTTTTGGTTGTCAGAAATTCCGGTTCACATCGACCGTAGAGCGTGAATCATGATGCGGGCGCACGCCTCGGTGTCGGAAGCCGCGTCATGATGGTTGAGCGGAATATCGAAATGCCGGCAAACAGCGGGTAGGTTCGTCGGGTAAAGGCTCCAGAGGCGGCGGGCGAGCCACATCGTGCACTGAAACGGAAGCGCGGGCGGGGTGACGCCGTACGTCGCACAGCACGCATGGAGCACCCCCTTGTCGAACGACGCGTTATGGGCGACGAGAAATTCCGCCCCGCGGATCACCTTCTTGAACTGCGGCCACAGTTCTCCGAAGGTCGGCTCCTCTTTCACATCCTCCCAGGTGATCCCGTGGAGATAGGAAAAATAGAAATTCTCCCGCGGGGGTTTGATGAGAAACGATTTTTTTTCGACGATCACCCCCTCTTCGACCGTGACAAGCCCTACGGCGCAGGCGCTATCGGGTCCAAAATCGGCAGTCTCAAAATCGATCGCGACAAATCTCATATTCTAATGACACCTCAACACGCTCGGCCGGAGACCCACCTACTTGTTCACCATCTTCCACTCTCCGTCCGAACCTTTCTGAAAAACGAAGTTGAATGCTTTTCCCCTCTCGATCGCGGACCCGCTCGGGTCTTCGCACGCGCTGATGATTGCAACACTTGTTTGAGCTTTTTCTGCATCCTTCCTGAATTCCTGCCAGATTTCCTCCACTTCCATTCGGACCCTCAAGCTGTCGGCGATCCCGAAGTCGGTCAGGTATTGCAACATGATGCTCGTCGTCCCGTCCCCGAAGGTAACCGGGCCGATGCCGATGACTTTCACCATCTTTCCCGAGGGAAGCGTCCGGACGCTAAGACTCTGCTGGCTTCCGCAGTTGAGCGCGACTGCCGAGCAGAGCAAGATCAACAGAGACGATAGTTTCATAAGGACTGTATTGTGACTACTGTGAGAGTTTCGTTTGAATCCCGGTCAGTATCTCGTAGTAAACATCCCTTGCCGGGGTTTCGCCGATGTCGACGTGACTCCATTCGCCATGGATTTCCTTCTCGATCGAGACGCTTCCGACCACCTTTGTTTCGGAATCTGAAAGCTTCTCGAGCGAAAAACTCAGCTTCGCCCTCGATTGAACGACGATCGGCATCCCGAGTCCTTCATTGATTCTGTAGCCGGTGTCGACCCGGCCTGATTCTTTGTCCGCCGTTGAGACGGGGAACCCGCTCTCCTTACAATAATCGACCACGGCCTTGAGTACTTTCTGGTAGTCGGCCTGGTAGACTCTCGTTCTGTGTGAGATATCGACCGTTTCTACCGCTCCGCTGCAGCCAAGGAGCACGAAGAACAAAAGTGGTAGCTGAAACTGCTTTCCCAACTCTAATTGTCCCACGTCAAGTCCCTTCTATCCCGGTGGTCTGATTGGTTACCGGACGATGTAGATCCTGTCGGTCGAGATCCGGTTCTTTCCCGTCACACGCAACATATACGTCCCCGAAGCGAGCGCGCTCGTATTCAGCGTAATCGCCTGACGGACTCCGACGGACGGGAGGGTCCTGGTCTGCACCGTCTGCCCGAGGATGTTGTACAGGTTCAGTACGACATCCGTCGCCGGGAGATTGAACTGAACGGTCACGGACTTCCCCGCGCTCACCGGATTCGGATAGAGAAGCGTCCAGGGGACCGGATGCTTGCCGGAATTCGAGGGAGCCTCCTTGACGCCAGTGATCTGACCGTTAAAGTAAAGCTCCGCATGCTGAAAAGCGTCGATCCCGACAGTCTTACCGAGAATCCGGCCGGGCATATCGTCGATCGGCGGGTGAATACCGCCCCAGATCCTGGAGAGACTGCACTGATCGGATGCGTCGCGATAGGTCGCCCACTGGAGCATCACATCGACACTCGGCCCGTCTTCGAAGACCAAAAATTCATTCCTCGGCGCCAGAAATTCTGCCATGCCGCCGGGAAAGTACTCATCGCCTGTAAGGAGAGTCATCAACTCCGACGCGGCCCGGGAGTAGGTGGAGTGTCCCGAGACATACCCTGCAAACGGCGGGGTCACAAATGTCGGCCTTTGATACGGCCACCAGCGTTTCGCGAGTATCCAGCCGACCCCGATCACATCTGTCCTGGGGTTCTTGGTGGAATCGGGTCCCCTCCAGGCATGTAGTTTGATTTTGCCCACGTTCACGTCATTCACCCCCGCCAGAGAGTCTCCGTGTTGGACAAGTTCGATGTATCCTGGAACGAGCGGAATTCCCGCCGGTGAGTAACTTGGTAGCGACGTATCGCTGCACTGCCCGTGATCCGCCATCCAGCGGATCGCCGAGATGGGCCGCACATAATCATACCAGCCCTTGATCCCCCAAGCGACGATCGCGGCGTCGTGCACCGCACCGCCGAGCGCGAAATACGACTTCACATCCCACTCGAGGTCTTCCAGAACGGGCCCCTGTCCCCGGAAGCGCTTCTGGAACAACGGATGATCGTCGACATAGTTCAAAATCGTGAACCAATGCCCGGGCGGGGTTTCCGAGGTGGGGCCATCCGCCCAGAACTCGGCAAGGACGCGAGTATAATCTCCGCGCGGGACATATTGCGGCTGGTACGGCTGGCCGGTGCGCGGATTCAGGGTGCGGCCGGTTCCGATATCGCCGCCTTCTTGCAGCTTGTAGAAGTTCTTGAGATCGGTCAGTGTCTGCGGAAGATCCTGCACGTTCCCGATGGAGGCAGGCGAGATGTCCCACATGGTGGTGTCTGTCGCGTCGAGTTGACCCGACCAGACCGCCACCAGCGAGAACGCCCATTTATAAGCCTGGGTCAGGACGCCTTCAGGATCCAGCGTGTCGATATAGGCGGGCGGCCCCGGATCGTGATAGACCTGATAATCAAAACCGCCCCGGTTATACGTTATCTTGTCCGAGGCCTTGAGGGCGAACGGAGTCACCTGCCCCCATTCCGGACTGAGAAACTTGGTGGTATCTCCGGGGATGACGTTTCCGGCCTGATCAATGATCACCTTGAGGGTGAGTGGCTGCCAGCGGTTTGGGTCGATGAGGCTCGAGTCGCCGGGAAGGATCGGAGCGAGAGGCGGGTTGACCGGCGTATAGTGTGTGTTGGCGTAGCCGTTTGCTTCGTTGGCGCCATCCTGCAGCCCGTAGGCGATCAGTTGTTGCCCGAGGTAGTTGCCCAACGCGGCAGGAGAACCGTTCGAGTAGTCTGTGGAGGCGAACGATGTGTCATACCCGAGTCTGATCATCAAGGAATCAAAACGGTGCAATGACTGCACGGCCCCGGGGGACTTGCTGAACCGGTGCGTAAGAAAACGATAGGTCGCGTAGCTGATGGCCTGTTCCCTCGCGGCATGCAGATCGACGGGAGGGGCGATGCCCGCAAAGGGACAGGTGAATCCCCCGACGGTTTTTCCAAGAAAATAGGTCTGAGCGAGCGTATCGTAGACCGCCCAGGCGTCGTACATCGCGATCGAGGTGTGAAAGAGATTGCGGGCGTGAACCGTCGGCCTGGCGAGGTCCTGCCTGATCGCGGCAATCAGCACTTCGTTCCACTGGCGCGCAACGGAATGCTGCGCCCGAACGGGCCCGGCGATGCCAAAAAGAGCGAGGGAGAGCAACAGAACCTGTGCTCTCCCCCTTAAACAGCGCGATGTCACCGGACGCCGGTCGGCACCCATTTTCATCCCTTCGTATTTCTCTCTTCCCGGAGCGGCCGGGGCGTTCAGCACGTAGAAAATGCTTCCGATCGCTCAGGCTCCGCCGGTGACCGGATCGATGATGGCCATGACTTCGGAGACCCTGTTCGCGGGAAATCCACCCGCGGTGGCGTGATCCCGCACCATCTTCTCATTCGGGGCGATATACACGCAATAGATTTTATCGTCGACAACATAGCTATGGAGCCACTGAATTCTCGGGCCCATTTGGCCTAACACACCGCAGGACTTTTTCGCAATTCCCTGGAGATCCTGTGCAGACATTTTGCCTGCTCCGGGGATTTCGCGCTCGATCACATATTTCGGCATAGGATAGCTCCTTTCTGGATGGATGTTGGATTATGTGTGCTTGGATTTCAGGATTATTGATACCGGATCGACATCAGCCACCCGGAGTAAGCGGGCAACGCTCAGTACGCCGGTGTCACGCCCATATTATAGAATGTGAACGAATAGATGTCCGCCGTTTCCTCGATGATCTTCGAAGTCGGCTTGCCTCCGCCATGGCCCGCCTTCGTCTCAATCCGTATGAGCACCGGGTTGTTGCCGTGGTACTTTTCCTGGAGGGTGGAAATATACTTGAAGGAATGTGCGGGCACGACACGGTCGTCATGGTCTGCCGTCGTCACGAGCGTGGAAGGATATTCCACTCCCTCGCGGATATTCTGAACCGGTGAAAACGAGTAGAGGTTATGGAAATTCACAGAATCGTCGCTCGAGCCGTAGTCCGGAACCCACGCCCAGCCGATCGTGAACTTGTGGAACCGGAGCATATCCATCACGCCTACCGCCGGGAGGGCGACGCGGAACAGATCGGGGCGCTGGTTCGTGACCGCGCCGATGAGCAATCCTCCGTTGGACCCTCCCTGGATCGCCAGCTTCGCGGGCGAGGTGTACCGTTCGGCAATCAGGTACTCGGCTGCCGCGATAAAGTCGTCAAACACGTTTTGCTTATGGAGCCCCATCCCCCCCTCATGCCACTTCTCGCCATACTCCCCCCCTCCGCGCAGGTTCGCCTGGGCATAGACTCCCCCCTGCTCCAGCCAGACCAGACGGGCCGTGTTGAAGCCGGGTGCGAGGCTGATGTCGAACCCGCCGTACCCGTAGAGGAGCGTGGGGTTCGTCCCGTCCAGCACGAGACCCTTCTTATGGACGATAAACATCGGTATGCGCGTCCCGTCCTTGCTCTTGTAGAACACCTGCTTCGTCTCGTACTTCTCCGAGGTGAAATCGATCTCCGGCTTGCGGTAGAGCTTCGACTCCTTCGTCCGGAAATCGTACTGGTAGATTGTGGAAGGAAATGTGAATGACGTTACCGAGTAAAACACAATCTGATCTTCCTTTTTCCCCGCGAACCCGCCGACGGTCCCGAGCGTGGGCATCCCGATTTCATTCTCGAGCTTCCCTTCCGTGTCGTAGACATACACCCGGTGGCTGACGTCTTTCATGTACGTCGCGAGGAGCTTTCCCCCCACGAGGGAGGAGTTCATGAGCACGTCGGGCTGTTCCGGAAGGACCACTTTCCAGTTCGGCTCGGCCGGATTGGCGGGGTCGACGAGAACCACTCTGCCGTTGGGAGAATTCCTGTTCGTGCGGAAGTAAACCTTGCCGTCGACATTGCCGATCGGATTGAAATCGTCGTCGAACGTTTCGATGACCGGCCGGAACGAAGGATCCTGCGATTCCATCTCGCGGAGGAACGCGGCGTTTCCCTTCGAGCCCCCCTGCCCGATCGTCAGGACGCCGAATCGCTCGTCCTGCGTCACCGTGAGGCCGAATGTCCGCATTGCATGGGCGGTGTCCTGATAGACAAGCTTGTCGGCGCTCTGGTCGTCACCGATCGCGTGGTAGTAGACCTTCTGGAATTCGTTCTTCGCTGTCAACGCCTTCGTCGTATCGGCCGGCGCATCGTATCTGCTATAGTAGAATCCCCCGTGGTACCACGAAAGTCCGGTGAATTTCGCCCACCGGAGATGGTCTTTCAGTTGCGTCCTCGTCGGGACATAGAGGAGGTAGATCTCGCGCCAGTCCGATCCGCTGCGGGAGATGCTGTACGCCATGTACTTGCCGTCTTTCGAGAAGGCGAAATCGCTCAGGGCGACTGTTCCATCGGAGGACAGGGTGTTCGGATCGAGAAAAATCGCCGGCTTGCCGTCGAGGCCGCGCTGGTAATAGAGGACGCTCTGATTCTGCAGCCCGGAATTCTTGAAAAAGTAATAGTTGTCCCCTTCCCGGAACGGGGTGCTGTACTTCGCGTAGTTCCAAATCTTCGTCATCCGGGCCTTCACCTGGTCCCGGAACGGGATTTTTTCGAGATACCCGAAAGTCACTTTGTTTTCTGCCTGCACCCAGTCGGCGACGCTCGCGGCGGTGTCGTTCTCCATCCACCGGTATGGATCGGGGACGACCGTCCCGAAATAGTTGTCGGAGTGTTCAACTTTCGGAGTTTTCGGGTATAAGAGAGGTTGAGCGTGGAGACCGGAGACGGCGAGTAACAGACCAAAGATCAGCGAAGCTCTCTTCATCGGAGGATAATTCCTATGATTGGATGGGGAAATTCGGGATTCTCGCCGGTGCGTCCGGGAATAGGAGGCTTCAAACCGGCGGCGATTTTACGATTATACGATTTTTTGGCGCGAGTGTCAATCTCCCCGCCGCTCCGCTGGTGTCTCAGTATGGCGGGGCTACTCTCCACCTCGTCATGCTGACATGCTTTAGGTCAGCATCTCGATGACAGCACAAGAATGAAGATCCCGGCCAGAATCATGCCGGGATGACGAGGGGGAGACATGCGATGGCACCTCATGCGGTCTTAGCCCGCATCCCTCTTCAGAGGCAATACTCCGGCGAGATCGCCGATGACGTTCACAAGATCGGTGTTCGCGGGAACGACGACTTTTGTATTTCTCTCAAGCGACGCCTGCGTCGTCTCCAGTCTCTTCAGCAGCTGCGCATTCCCGATGAAGTACTTGTTCGCCGCCTCGTTGACAAGCCGGATCGCCTCCGCCTCGCCTTCGGCCTGAAGAATTCTCGCCTGCCGGATGCCTTCCGCCTTTTTGATTTCTCCCCGCTTGGTTCCGTCGGCGTTCGTTTCAGCGGCCGTGGCGAAATCGATTGCGGCGATTTTTTCATTTTCCGCCTTCACGATCTTGTTCATGGTTTCCTGCACGTCCTTCGGCGGATCGATCTCCTTCAATTCGGCCCGGACGATGTCGATCCCCCACGTCGTGGTTTCCTGGATCAGGATCTTGTGGAGTTCGTCGTTGATCCGGCCCCGCTCGCTGTTGGCGGATTTTAGCGTCATCGTTCCGATGATGTTTCTCAGCGTCGTGCGCGCGAGATTGACGATCTGGAACGTGACATTATTCACGTTGTATTGCGAATTCTTCACGTCCTCTTCGTCGGCTTTCACCTTGAAATAGATCTGAGCGTCGACGACAGCGTTCAGGTTATCGTTGGTGATGATCTCCTGGGGTTCGGCGTTGATCATCTGCTCGGTCGTGTTGACCCGGTACATGTGGTCGATCACCGGGATAATCCAGTGAAAGCCGGGTCCCGCGAATTTGCGATACTTGCCGAGCCGTTCCACCAGTCCCCTGTTCGTGGGACGGACGATGCGTATACCGAGGAGAAACACCACGATCACGACGATCGTGAGTATTGTTCCGAGGCCAATGGTTGTGCCGTTTTCCATGTTCGACTCCCTTTAGAGAATAGAATGAGCGTAATGCCTGCGGGAATTGCGCAGGATGTTACCGATGAAAAGCGCCGGCTTCATACGCCGGGACGGCCGGAACGGATGGAGCGGCGGCCAGGTTGTCAACCGCCTACTCCGGCTGTTCGGTTCGCCAGTATTTCCCGCCGCCGCCCTCCCGGTCCATATAACGGTAGTCCACCAGCGCGCGCCGCAGTCGCGCGGTATCCTTGTTGAATCTCGACAGGATCCCGTTCACCTGCTTCTCGCTGTAGCGAATCCCGGTCTGAAATTCCTTCAGGACGTGCCTGAGCAGGACAAGAAACTTCTTCTCCTGGACGGGGAACGCCTTGATCCGGCCTTCGGGCGTGCAAAACGTCGCGAGCACCTTCTGGTCGAACGAGTCGGCCTCTGTATTACCGGCGAACTCCTTCAGATCTTCGCGCTGGAGCAGACGTTTCGCCGTGGCCTCGAGCGGGCTCACCTGGAGGGAATAGATGCTATAGTAACCCTGTACCTTTCCCGCAACGAGCCCGGCTTTCCCGAGCACGGAAAGATGGTGCGACACCGTGGACGCGCCGATCTTGAGGGATTTTGAAAGTTCCTCGACGGCGTGGGGCCGCTGAGCGAGGAATCCGATAATCTTGAGGCGGTTCTTATCCGCCAGGGCCTTGAACAGGGGCAACAGCTCGGCGGATGTCATTAATTCAGTCATCATGGTCTCCGATTTATTTCTATGAATATAGAAATAAATCGATTAAGATGCAAACGGCTTTTGCGGGACTTACTTTCGCATGTACTTCCAGTTTCTCGATTTGCCTTGAGCCATCCATTCGAGCGCCGTTTCGATCCGCCTGTTCCTCGTCTCCTCGGTCTTCGCTTCCGTAATCCACTCGAGATATTCCTTCTTGTGGGAATAGGTGAACTCTTCGAAGGCCTTGGACGCCTTCTTGTTTTTCGCGAGTGCCTTCTTGAAATAAGCCGGCACGACGAGCCTCCGCTTCCCCGCGGACCTCGCTCTCGGGGGGAGCTTGATCCCCTTCTCGTTTAATTCCGCGGCCTCCCTGACGTACTCCATCAGGATTTTTTGGGAAGGCAGATCGGAGAGCTTCTGAATCCGCCCGAAATTCCCCATGGCATCCTTGCCGTCCTTCGAACGGAGTCTCGTCGAATCCTTCATGAGAGCGGCCTTCCAGAATCCCAGGATGCAGTGCTCCTTAAAGGCTCCTATGCCGCAGAGAATCCCGCGGTACTCAAAACTCGGAAATCCCCACTTGATGGTCTCCTCCACATCCGGGCAGGCCTTGTGAATCACACTCCGGAGATGGGTGAGAATCGGCCGGGCATAGTCGGCGGAACGTTCGATATATGCGTCAACGCGCTTGTCTTTTTTTCCCATGGCTGTGTAAAGAGATTAGTTGTTAGAAATAGACGCTCACGCCGAATCTCACCGCAGACGTGGGCGAGCTCCAACCCTTACTCTTCCGGTCGGTGGTACTGTGAAACGGTTGACCTATGATACGATCATCGGTCGTGCTGTCGAACCATGAATAACGCACAGATGCCCCGTATTCCGCATGGAGTGAGAAGCTTCTGAATGCAAACCATTCGGCGCCGAGAAGTCCGGAAAGCCCAAGGGCCGTCGAATTTGATTCAGAGCTTGAGACTGAACTGTTGGAGGGGGAACCGGTAGCTGCATAGACGATATCGCCATCGCTGGAACTGTGCGAGTAGGTGACGAGTGGTCCGGCCCCGAAAAAAAGATTTACCTCCGCGCCCGGGTCCGGATACCAGAGATACTGGAGGTTCAGCTGAATGCTTGATGAGTTCAATTGCGAGGAGCTCGAATTCGTCGAAGTGATAGTATCAAACTGAGTGGAGGTATTCAGGTTCGTATTATCCCCGATACTCAGCGCTCCCCCAATCCCCAGTCGAATCGCATGACCGGGGGTAAGCTGGCGCTTGAGAGAGATCACCGCACCCTGGAAATTCGTCAACGTAAAATTGCCCGCGACAGCGAATTGCAGAGCCCAGGCACCCTCCGTAAGAGAATTATGTTTGCCCGCCTCCGCGCCTTCGGTACTCTGGGCCAATGACGGCCGGCCTGCGAGTAGCAGGCACGCCGAGACAGCGATGATGAATCGCCTCCTGGAGCCTTTCATAGGTTTGTTCCTTCCCTGTTGTGATGAAATGCGCCTGACCGGGTGAGCGGATGGAATCAACGATTTATTTTGAAACGAAAGGGAACCATCGTCCAGACCGCGACGGGTATGCCATGCATCGTCGCCGGAGTGAACTGCCACTGAAGTGCCGCAGCGACAGCCGGCGCGATAAAGATGTCGTTCTCTGACTTGATCACTGTGATTTTCCGGACTCGCCCTCGCTTGTCGACCAGGCATTTCAGAAAAACGGTACCTTCGCTTCCGGCAATACGGGCACCGTTCGGATAATCAGGCTGTACGATCTTGAGGGGCACCGGCAATTTCTCGACCGGCACTAAATCGGGAGATGATAGCCGATCGGCGAGAAGCCAATCCGCCCACCACTTTTTTGCAAAGGGATCAGCGGCCAGCCATGGCAGGGTCCTAAAATTAATCGAGTCGTATGGAATATAGTTGTTTCGTAAGCGACCCTGGGCCGGGGAGTCGCCGAGCTTTGCGGCTATCTTATCGCATTCGATCGCCTCTGCTTTCTTTCCTAATTTCAAGTACAGATCTCCCAGCAAGACCCAGCACTCACTATTCACCGGAAACCCCTTCAGAGAGGTCTGAAGAGTTGTGAGAGCCTCAGTAAACCTGTCCCTCCGGATACAGATCTTTGCAAGCGCAAGGGCTGCCTCGGATGAAGCGAGCGTATCGAAGAGTGCATTGCTGTAATACTGGACGGCTTGGCTAGTGTCGCCCTGATGCTCATAACATTTTCCTATCTCGATCGCGAGATCCGCAACCCGGAGAGGATCGATCGAAATCGCCTTCTCGAACCAACCGATTGCCCCTGTTAGATCCTGTTTTAACTCCAGCGTAAGACCCGCATCGTAATATGCCTCGCAGAGGTACTTTCGTGGTGTATAGAACTGCGGTTGCTTTTCCATGAGCTTCGCTGCAAGTTCAAGAAGCTCCTTCATCTCACCTCTGAATGATAGGCAAGAAAGTATTCCCCGGTATGCAAGAGTATCCTCAATTAGTTTGAGCGACTCTTTGTACTCATCGAGGGCCTTGTCGCACTCATAATCAGCCCTATACTCATCCCCTTTCAAAATGCGCGCGGCCGCCAGGACCCTCGGCGAAGCCCCGCTGTGGTGACGGGAGGCTTTCTCCGCATACTCCGTCGCCGATTTGTGGTCTTTCATTTCAAGGGAGAGAACGCCGAGTGTATCATAATCCTGGTGGCACGTATCGCAATCTTGCAGAGCGGCGGCGCGGCGATACGCATCGATCGCGTTGGAATAGTCGCGCTTCCGGTGATAGGCTTCACCGAGGAGCCGGTGAAACCGTACGGAATCTTTCTGATCGTCGATCGCATGCCGGAGTAATTGAATCGCATCGTCATAGCGGCTGCCGGCGATCAGCCCCCTCGCGCTATCGGCAACACCCCGATCCTGCGGGCAAACAGTCATCGGGAAAAGAAATAGAATCGCCTGGAAGAGGAACGCGGCGGTCATCGAGGTAGCTCTTGCCGGGGGCTTCATCACTCAAGAATCGTTTTCATCGAATCAATATCATCTTTTTCGTATCAAGAAACCCGGAAGCTCTCAATCGATAAAAGTAGACACCGCTTGAAAACTTGCTCGCATCCCACTGAGCAGAATAAGTATGCGGACGTTGGTACTCAGAAACCAGGATTGCCACCTGCTGACCAAGGATGTTGTAAACATCAAGAGAGACCATCCCCGCCTTCGCGACAGTGTAGGAGATGGTTGTCACCGGATTGAACGGATTGGGATAGTTCTGCCCGAGTTCAAAAGAGACCGGAATAACCGGCTTTTTCTCCGCGACAGACGTAATGATCACTTGCGCATTACTCAATCTCGTAACTGGAATTTCGGCGGTAGATTCATTGTAAAGCTTCGCCCGCCGGAATTGCACCGCTGTTGCGGAGACACTCTTTCGTGGCACAAATTTGAGCCGGATGATGTCGGCGGAGTCGCCTGAAAAACCATGCTCGTTGTCCAGCTTCAGAATCAAGTTTCCGGCATGATCTTCGATCCGCGAGAGCGCAAACATCGAAGTTCCCGAAGCGGTTGAAGCAGAAATCAGTTCGAGATGTGTCGAGTCAAATGAAACTTCGACCTCGGCCGATGCGGTTCCACGGATCGTCGCTCCGGTAATTGGGAGGATGAATGTATCCCCCTGAGCTACGGTGGATCCACGCATACTCAACCAGGCACCATGAAGATTGAAAAACAGGGTATCAAGAAACCCGCCGCCATATAACCCCATGTCGCTCCGCGAGCCATCGCCGTCGTTAAACAGGCTGTCCGGGGTACCCGCATCTCTGCATGGGGAGGTTTGTTGCAGACGATAATCCTCCATGTTGAGGTCGACGTATTTGGGATCGAGCGAAAGGTCCCCCATTCCGGGAGTTGTGGCAGAAAAATTGACGGTGTTCCCCCAGACGTCGTTAAACGAATTCAGTCCGGACGCACCGATACTCACACCGAAGCGCCCGTCCCCCGTAATGATGTTATTCATGACATTGCCGGAGGCGGAGCGGATGTCCATGCCGGTAAACCTTGTATCGAGCGTGTTATTTGTTATGGACAGACTGTCCCCCGCCCACACAAGTATACCGCCCGTGACCGTGGTCGCGCCGCGGATGAGGTTATTTCGGATTGTGATCCCGCGCCCAGAGACGACATTTATACCATATGCATCTGTAATGTAGAATCTGTCATTCGTGATCCGGGCCGTTGAGTTCGTGAGGAAAATACCGCCTGCGCCGCCTACGCTCTTGATCACAGTGCGTGTGACATCGAGCGAGGAATTTGAGACTGCGATCCCCGTGGAGCCGGAGAGGTATGTATCGTGCACCTCCATCGCTGAACCGTTCCGCACGGCGATAAGGGCCTCCGAATTATCGGGAGATCCGATAATACGGCAGTCATGGATCTCCACGGTTGATGCTCGACAATCGACAGTGCCCAAAACGTCGGGATCGGGCGAGACAATCGTCAGATGTGAGATGCAAACTCCTTTCACGTTTGAGCATGCGACCGGACTCTTAGACAATACCAGGTCGATTGAATCCAGTTTCAGGCTCGTCACCCCGGCTCCGTTGCCCCGGAGCTCGAGGCTGTCGCGTAGCTGGACCGGTTCTTCATAGGTTCCGGCGGCAAGGAGTACAGTGTCACCCGGAAGCGCATGGTCTAGACCACGCTGCGCGGTCTTCCATGGATTTCTGCGCGAGCCATCCTCAATCGGAGAACTATTGCGCCAATCTACAAAAACATATCGACCTCCCCTCCCTCCCGGACTCACCGCAATGACCCCGGATTTGACCTCCCGCAAAAGCAGTGGCTGACTCAAACTGTCCCTCAAGTTCACGCTCTCGACAGTTACCGGTGACGCCGGCACACCTTCCGGCACCGATGGAGAGATTCGAAAGTGAAGATCAACGAGTGCACCGCTCCCTCCCCCGATATTCCTATCGCCGGTCATCAAAACTCCAAGCCACCCGGTGCGGGATGTGTCCATAGAGATCTGCATTGAATTCGTGAGAATAGTCTTCTCTATAGAAAGCAGCCTCACAATCGAAGAATCATAGGAGAGGGAGAACTGAGCGCTCGCGAGACGGCTTGCATTATCGATCGTAACCTCTACCAACACCGTATCGCCGGGAAAGCCGGATACGCTCTCGGATGCGAAGGAGACGGCGAATCCGGGAATGATGGCCGGGTCGATCGGATTCGGACCCCCGAATGCTCCCATGTCATTGCGTGATCCATCTCGATTATTGTAGAGAGCATCGGGATCGCCAGCGTGCCCGCAAACCGAGCCGGATTGCAACCGGAAATCAGCTCCTCCCCTGTTCACAAACCCCGGATCGGCGGATATGTTATTTGAATCCAGCATCCAACTATAGTAGTTGTCGTGAAAATTAGAGACGTTATTATAGCTGACGGAGACCCTCCGATATGCAGGGTCGTCATTCAGACTAAATCCCTGTCCGCCGGCAGTCGAGGGACCAATGATGATGTTGTTCTTGATAGTTGCAGGTGGATAGGAATACAGCGATACGGCTACCCCGTAACCCTCGATTACGAGAGTATTATTAATGATTGAACCCCCGGCATCATTGTAGAGGGCGCTCCCCAGCAATTTCGCCACGATGATATTGTTTGCCATTTCCAGAGATGAGAGAAATTCAGAAACAATCACTCCCCCGTCGAACCCGACAATGTAATTCCGTAAAATTCGCGTAGTCCCTCCGGTCGCGATGATTGCGTTTTCGGGAATGGTGGTCGAAAACGTCTTGATGATGACGTTCCCCTCGATCAGGGGTCCCGAGTTTGAACACCATATCGCGCAGTCGGTAGAAGTCGTTGAAATCATGTTGATCGTAAAGCCCGAGACCCCTGACCCTCGTCTGCAGATGACCACGCCGGAATCACTTCCCCCTTCGATGGAGGTCCGAGCCGGTCCGCTGCCCGCGAGAAACACGTCTGGTCGAATCCGGACCGTCTCATGGTAGATACCCGGCAAGACAGATACCGTATCGAACCGCAGCGCACGATTCATCCCCCGGCTGATTTCTGGATACGGTTGTTCAATGGTCCCGGATCCCTGAGCAAGCGCGCTTGCAGAAACGTATATCGTGATGCCATAGGGTACTGCGCTCACTCCCGCGGAATAATCACTTTCCTGATAATTGCTGTCCTCAGCGGTGACCGCATAATAATAGGTCGATCGATTCACAACCTCCGAATCCTGATAGCTCAGGCTTGTGTCGGACAGAGTTTTGGTCCAAATCGAATCAAATGAACCGGGCGACATCCCGCGATAGATTTTGTAGCGGTAGATTGCGGGGGAAGGAGAGTGCTGCCACTGCAAGGTGACGATCCCATGTCCCGGCGATGCGTCGACAAGCGCAGGCGGTTCCGGAGGAGGAGAGCTCGAAAGACTGTAAGCCAGCGCCAACCCAAAGAGCGTCGGAGATTCACCGAATAGCGTAGTGGAAAAATGAGCCCTCCATTGCAGGTACCGTTGCCCATGGTGAGTCGTGCTGATCGCTTCTCCGCTGACCGTGTAATAGCTGCCTGCCGTTCCGTCGGGCCCCCTCCAGACCGCCGTATCGAATTCTGCCGGCGTAGTTCCTGACCTCAGCTGAAATTTGAGAGAAGTTCCCGATGGAGTTGTTGCCATGAAACTCAGGGAATCGTAGGTAGCGATCAGCGGTCCGGCATCATGTACGCTCGAGGTATACACCCCGGTCAGATCATAATTAAATCCCCATTCATTGCGGTAGGGAATGACCGGGCCCACCGGGAGGCTGTCGGCACCCCACCAGACACTGAACACACCATTGTGATAATGCATGCACGCATACCTGGTACCGGTCTCGCCCGGCTTGATGGAATTGATGGAAAAGTTCCTTCCCATTTTCCGCGCCTCCCGATCCAAGAGCTGGCCGTAAAGATTCCAGGACCCCGGGGGTTGAACGGCTTGAGGCCGGTTATCGCTCCAGATGATCACCTGCCGTCCGGCTTCGTCCCGTGCAATCTGCGCCAGGGCGAAATCGAGCGTGGAGACGTCACCGAGTTCCTGGATTTCTCCGGTTTGATCTCCTGCGATCGATAAACGCTGGAGATAGAGATCGTCGGCTCCGCCCCAAAAGGCTTCCGTCGCCGCGAAAACCAGAATAAACTCGCTGTCAGATGACGCAGAAGCCAGCAAGGGACGTTCAAAGGCTTTCAGATTGTGTGGGTGGATCCTTCGCCCGGTATCGATGAGCATCCCGTGGAGGTCCACTTTCGAATAGAATATTATGGTTGAGTCAGCCACCGCCCCGCCTGAATAGTCCGGCTTCCGCACGAACACCCGGAACGCCGAATCGCCCGGCTCCGTGAGAATGACGGGATCGATCCCTCCGACCGAAACGATCTGGTTGGTACCGACCTTCACCCCGTTGCTATCAAATAGTTGTCCGTACGTGTTGAAATTCCCGGCCCACCATGCGGCATAGAAGTATCCGTTCGACATGTAACCAACCGACCCGGCTGCGGGGCCCTCGCCATCGTTGGCTCGGAGGACAGGGCCGACGGCATTCCCTTCCGAGTCATAGCGCTGGATGAGAAGACCGCTCCCGGTATCTTGCCAGACATTGTGGATCCAGTACTGAAGATACTCACCGCGACTGTTGTACACCCGATCAGGAAGGAATGAGTAATCTCTCGTATCGGGGATGGTCTTAACTAAGAACGGCATCAGTCTTACCTCACCGCCGGAGGAATTGGTTACGGTATCGTTCTCGACCCTCCCCGCCGAGAAATCCTCAACTGTTGTCTGAATCCAGACACGCGGAGATTGTGCGACACCGGCACAATAGCCGAAAGACAATGCGAGCGCGATGAGCCCTGATTCTAAGATTCGTTTTGGCGGTATCAAGATATGCGGGAAAAGAAGGTCTGCTTTCATTGCTCCCCCTAAAGACACTCGCGGGCGCTCATTTTGAGAGCCACGTAGCGGCTTGTTTTGGTGACACTGGAAGAACGGAAAGCGGTATGATTGCCCCGGGCAGGATTGGGGCGGCGTAGAAATTTACTCCCAGCCCACAAGATTAACTCGATTCTCCAAGACCAATTTAGAAATAAATGTTTGGATAGTCAAGATCTCCTCCGGTGCTGTCCTAGTTTGCCCGGATCGCAGAATACCCAATTTCCCGTCATTCCGAAATGATTCTGTTCGGCATCGTTACAAAGGTCACCCAATGAAGATCCCGGCCTAAAGCATGCCGGGATGACGAGCGGGGTGAAATTAGGACAGCACCTCTGCTCCCCCCCCGACTTTACCTCTCAAGCAGTCTTTTCATTGAATGGGCAAGGCCAATCATTTTCTCCATGGTGGCGTGTTTTCCCTTGAACTGGCGCGAATAGCTTTCGAACGCCGCGACCAATCCGACATCCTTTCCGAATTTCTCACTCAGATAATATTTATGGAGCATGATATCGAGATAGAGTGATGCGGCGGTGCGGTCCGGAAAATCATCGAGAATCGAAAATTCTTCAAAGAGATGGATCACAGGTTTGAACACGTCGACATACCAGTCACGCGCTGCATCCCCGATCGCCACCTCCTTGCCGCTGCGCTCGCTCAAATACCATTTATGCTCGTAGATGTGCTGGAGCAGCGCCTTCGACTGACCCTTCGCGCCGAACGGCCCCAGCATCGCATCGACGTCGATCTTCGTGATCAATGCGAACGACTGCTCCTCCCGCTCGATCTCAAAGAGATCGAGATACCGGTTCATGATATACTTTCGGTCGGTTTCGGTCATCAGCCGCTCCCGGGTAAGACCGCTCGCGATCGCATCCGCCTCCGTCCACGCCATCGTCTCAAGGAAGTACTCAACGTCCGACAGGCGCAGCCGTTCCGAGACCTGGGGATAGATCTCGACCGTCTCCGCATCGGCGAGGACCGCCTTGAGGACCGTCCGGATACCGATCTCGGGGAATCGTTCGTTCACGAAGAGTATCATCATGTTCGACAACGAAGCGTCGCCCCAGTACACCCCCTTGCAATGGAGCTGGACGAACAGCCTCACAATCGCGTCCCAGATACGCCTCCGCGACACGGTGGTGAATGCCCGCCTGAAAAGATAGTAATCCGGGATGGCATACTCAAGTAACCGGGTGACGACGTAGCCGGTAGAATCGGATTCGGCCTGCATCGCGGCCTTTGTCTCGGTAAGCATCCTCCGGTCTTCACGCACGACCTTCCCCACGGCCTGAAGCGTGGGAACGCTCATCTGCCGGAGCTGTACGTAGGTATTGTACTCCCGCACGGCAGTTTCGGCGGATGTCTCCTTGATGGCGAAGGCCTTCCCCCGGACCTTGATGAACCGGACAAGGTGGCGTGAGAGGCCACTCTTCACCTTCAGCGAACGGGCGTCCCGCTCTGTCCACTCCGCGAGAGGCTTATACCAGGGTAGCTTTTGGAGGAGAGAGACATACTCCTTGTCGAAGGTGATGGCGAGGTTCGTTCGGCCGTTCTCCGGCTCCCCTGCCTCAGTAGTACCAGCCTCCTCAATCTGCGGAACGGACAGTTGAACCTCCTCAGGCCGGCTCGATGACGGCCGCGGAGTCGAACTTTGCGTTATTGACGGCAGTGGAGACAGGATAGGCTTTCATCTTCGTGTCGGGGAACGGACTCATATAGAGTTTAAGCTGATCGAAGTCCTTGTATTCCGGGTCGAGCCAGTGCTTCAACCCGGCGTCGTTCAGAATCACCGGCATCCTGTTGTGGATCGGTTTCATCAACTTGTTCGGGTCGGTGGTGATGATTGCTCCGGTGAGGACGGACCGGTTGCCGTCTTTCATTGTCCGCCAGAGCCCGGCGAGAGGAAACAGATCGCCATTTTTGAACACAATTCGGTAGGGGGTTTTTCTGACTCCCTTCGGCAGGGGCTTTTTCTCATACCCTTTGGGGGCCTGCCATTCGTAGAAACCGTCGGCGACAAAGATGCAGCGTTGGGAGAGGAGAAGGGAACGGAAGAACTTGTTTTTTTCAATCGTGTCGTTGCGGATGTTGATCTGGGTCGAGTACTTGCTCCCCTCCTTTTCAGCCCACGGCGGAGTCAAGCCCCAGTAGAGATGCGTCAGATAGCGCTTCCCATCCTCCTTCGACACGATGCCCGGCACAAGTTGGGCCGGAGCGGCGTTGTATCTCGGACTGTAGTCGCCGAAGCCCGGAGCCAGCTCGGCCTGAAACCGCTTCAGGATGAATTCGACCTTGTCCGCCGTTATGGTATAGCGCCCGCACATACATCGTTCGATGGAGGCAAGAGAAACAAAACCCGCAGCCTAAAGGCTGCGGCTACCGAGTCGAAGAGAGCATCGCCTCCACGGTCTGGGTGGATACGGAGGTCATGGAACCCAAGAGCAAACCCGCAGCCTAAAGGCTGCGGCTACCGATTCCTCTAAAGGGTTCGGCCACCGACACGGAATCACGCAGCCTGAAGGCTGCGGCTACCGCGCAAGGAGGAACGACAATCCTCCGATGATGATAAAAATAGGCCACACCAGCGACCAGCTCACGCCGATGAGAAAGATCACCATCATCGATACGATCGTCACGAGGCCGACCACGTTGCGCCGGCTTTGCCTGCCCTGCATCAGATCCGACAACAGGTACGCGATAGGGATCAGAAAAAAGAGAGCCCACCATCTGTGCCCGAGGTGAATGACCTCAAGGTTCCGGAGAAGAAAGATGAGGCCGATAATAGTGAACGAGAGCCCCAGAAACGAGGCGTTGCGGTCTCTTTTTTCCACTTCAGCCATTACAATCCTCTCTCTATATAGAGTGCGGATACAATCTACTCTTTTTTTGCCGCTTCCTCGGTTTCAATCTGTACAATCTTGTTCGTTTTCCGGTCTACATCCACTTCAACGGTCTTTCCGGCCTTGGTGAGGATTTCGACCGAGCAGATCATTTTGCCTTTCTTCTCTTTCAGGGTGCTTTTGACGACGCTCCCGGGTACTTTCTTCAGCGCGGCTTTCTCCGCCTCGTCGGTGGCGCGTTCTTCCTCCACCGCGGCCAGCGACTCATCTTCTGTCTTGATCACTTTTCCGTTCTTTGCGTCAATCCACACTTCTTTAGTCGCTCCGCCGATTTTGAGATCGAATGACCAGATGAGCTTTCCTTCCTCATTCTCCAGCTCAGAGCTCTCGATGAGCGCTCCCTTGAACTCCTTTTGGACAATTTTCGCCGCCTGCCCCTTGCTGATCCGGGGATGCGCCTTCTTCGAAGCGAAGCCGGTTGAAACGACGAGACATACTGCGAGGATCGTGATTGCGAGTTTCAAGTTCGTGTCCCTTCCTTTTATTTGCCCCTCATGATCTCGAGATAGCCCGGCTCGTTGCGGATGGGCTCAAGATCGGAATCACGTTTGATCCATTCGTAGAATTCATAACCGGCGGCGATGGCTTTTCTGAGTGTTTCGACTGCCAGCACCTTATCACCCAGTGACGCGTAGAAACAAGACGCATTATAGAGCATGAGCGAATCATCCGGGCTCAATTCGATCGCCCTGGCTCCCTCGGCCCTTGCATCCTCCATTTTTCCATCCTTTATCAGCGAGAGGGCATAAAACATGTGCGCCCGCGCATCGTCAGGATGCTTCGCGAGATATCGGGGGTAGACCTGAATTTCAGACTTATGCAACTCAAGACCCTTCGCCTTCTCACCCAGCGATTCATAGGCCATCCGTAGATCACCGTATCCGGAATAAAAATCGGGATTAAGGGTGATGACCTTTAAGAACAGGTCCACCGCTTCTCTGTCCCGGTCGGTCGTGTGATAGATGCGCCCAAGGATCCAGTAGCCGAGAAAATTGTTCGGATCAAGCTCGATTGCTTTCTTGCTCGCCGTGGCGGCCTCCTCGTGGGATTTCTTGTGAAGATAGGCGAGGCCGAGCGCGGCATACGCTTCAGACAGTGTGGGATCGTACATGAGCGCCTTCAAGCCTGCCTCCAGCGCCTTTTCAAGCCAGGTATCCTTGCGTTCGAATTGCTGATAGAGGGTGGCATAGGCTTCTCCCAACCCGGCGTAGGCATCGGCATAACGCGGATCGTGTTCGATCGCCTTCTGGAAAAGCTGGATCGCGATCTGAACTCCGTGTCTGGTATAACGATACAGCGAATCGCGTGCCCTCAAGTTACAGTCGAACGCCTGCGGGTTGAGGGTGGCCCGTTTCGTAAGGACGACTTTCTCGGTCGGGGAAAGCTTGACCATCAGAGCATCGACGATCTGCTTCGACACCTGCTCCTGGATGTCGAAGACATCCGCAAGTATTCCTTTGTACGTCTCTGCCCAGAGCTGGGCGTCTGCCTCGATGTCGATAAGTTCCACCGTGATCCGCAGATTGTCCTGAAATTTTCTTACGCTTCCCGATAAGACGTAGCGGGTTCCAAGTTCACGCCCGATTGATTTCAAGTCCTTGGTTGTCCCTTTGTACTGCATGGATGTGGCCCTGGGAACGACACGGATATCTTTTAGCCTTGCCAGATTGGCGATCAACTCCTCGGTAAGCCCGTCGCTGAAATAGTCGCCCTCTTTATCCGGACTGATATTGCCGAAAGGAAGGACAGCGATGGCTTTCGAGATCGACGTTGCCGCCGTGTTTTCAATTGCCGTTTTGACTTCTTCGAGCGACCGGAGGAATTCACGCATATCCGAGTATCGATGGGTGCGGTCCTTTTCCAGCATCCTCATCACGACGGCGTCGATCTGCCGGTGTATCTTTTTGTCCAACGAACTCGGTGGAGGAGGCTGCTCGTTTACGATCAGGTACAAGAGGCCGGCGTCATGTTCCGCGCGGAACGGCTTCTCCCCGGTCAACATCTCATAGAAAACCACACCGAGCGACCAGATGTCGCACCGGGAATCCGTGGCAACCCCGTGCGCCTGTTCGGGCGACATATAGGAGAGCGTCCCGAGAGATGTCCCTGTCTTCGTCAACCCGGAGCTGCTCTTGAGTTTCGCGATCCCGAAATCCATGATCTTCACTTTCCCTTCGGGAGTGATCATGATGTTCTCGGGCTTGATATCGCGATGGACAATATTTCTATCGTGAGCGGCCTTGAGCCCCTCACCGATTTGCATCATCCAGTTGAGAGCTTGTTTGGTGGGAATCCCGGTGCCGGACCTCTGGTCCGAGATATGGGACTTCAGTGTCTTGCCTTCGACATATTCCATGGCGAAGAAGAGTGCGCCGTTTTGTTCGTCGATCTCGTAGACGCCCAGAATGTTCGGATGGTTGAGCGCCGCGGCGGCCTTTGCCTCCTGCATAAACCTCGATTTGTTCTCCGGCGAAGCCGAGAGATGGGCCGGCAGAAACTTGATGGCCACGAAGCGGTCGAGTTTGAGATCCTGGGCCTTGTAAACCACACCCATCCCCCCCTCGCCCAACTTTTCCAGAATAGTATAGTGAGAAATCGACTCGCCGATCATCCGCGTACCTTATTGGTGATCAGTCCCTGCCCAATCCTGTTCGACAAGCTATTTCCTTCCCATGATGACGATCGTAAATGACCCCGGAACCACGCTCGGGCGCGGATGGGGCCTGTCGGCGGTGGGAGCCGGAGGAGGTCCGAACTCCGCGGTTGACAGGTACACCCGGTGCGACGCCGGATCGAGCGCCATCGTGCGGGCGCCGCGTTGAGTCGAATCGTTTTCGATGACGGTAAACTTATCCGGCGCATCTTCGTGAACCACAGTCAGTGTTCCCTCTCCGTTCGAGGAGAACGCCAGACCAGTCGCGGGATCAAATGCGGTCGCATCGACACCCTCGCCGATCGGTACGGTCGTGACAACCTTTCCGTTATCGGGATCAAAGACGACCATCATCTTGTTGTCGCATCCGCTGAAGAGCCGCCGATGCTCCCGGTCTATCGCGAGACCGCTCGGGTGCTCGCCCGGCGCGATGGACCACCTGTTTGCGACTTTCAACGTGCGCGCGTCGATGGCGACGATCATACTGCTGTCTTCGAGATTGACATACACCATACCCTTCCCATCCGAGACTGCGAACTCCGGTTTGTCACCGAGGGGAATCGTCCCCACCACGGAGTCCGATTGGGCATCGATCGCGGTCGCGTTATGGCTCCCTCCGTTGAACGTAAACACCCGGCCGGAGACGGGATCATACATGATCGCATCCGGATTTCGGGCATCGATCTTGATCGTCTTGATCGTTTTCAGGGTTGTGAGATCGAAGACGGTAACAGAGGAGTCCCTCCCATTGCTTGTGAATCCCCGGTTCAAGGCCGGCACGAGCGCAATTCCGTGCACTCCGGTCGTATTCGGAATATCCCCGACGACCTCTTTCTTATCGGCATCGACTACCTGGACATGCGTACTGCGCGAGATATAGAGGCGATGAGCGGCGGTATCGTAGGTGAGATAATCCCAGCCCCCTTCTCCTCCGAGCTTCAGTTTTTCCAGGAGCTTGTAGCCGGCACCCAAGGACGCTTCCTGAGAAATTCCAAACACGGGCAGGATAAGGAGAAAGAGAATGATTATGAGAGAGTTTTTTTTCACGTTGATTCCCTGTTCGCTGGTGTTAGTGTGGCGTGAATACGCCGGGCGTGGCTGATTCTTCGTGAATAATATAAACCTAATCACGCCGAATGTCAATTAAGCGGAACCGCTTATAAATGGTTTTTCTAGGCGATTTTTCATATACTACAACGGCGATTTCAAATCCATTGTCATCCTGAGTCCCGCCTGCGCGGGATAAACTCCGCGAGGGATCTCCTTTATCATGGACTGAGATCCTTCGGTCGCTATGCTCCCTCAGGATGACAATTCAAGAGTCTCTTTCAACAGACTTCTTTCGATGAAGCAGCTGATTCTTTGTCTCTCCCTCATCGCTGCACATTCCCCACGGGTGTTCACCCAGACAGACTCGATTTCACTCAAGGACGCGTTGGAAATCGCCCAGAAGAACAACCCGGCGATCAAAATCGCCGAGATCGGCATCAGGCAGGATGAATCCCGGCTTCGTGAAGTAACATCCGCCCGATACCCTGCGCTCGCATTCCGTTCGCATTACCTCTATACTCCCGAGACAGGATACAACGAGGCCGTCACCAACGGCGGAGAGTACGGCGTTCAACTGGCAACAGGCCTTCCCCTCTTCGACGGAGGCGTGCGCAGCGCTCAGATCGATCAATCGACGAATGAAATCACAAAATCCCAGGCGGGCCTTCACAAAAGCAGCGCCGAGCTGGCGTTCAACGTCAGGATTCAATACTATGAGACTCTCCGCGCCGAAGAAGAAGCTCTGATCCGCGGCGAAACGGTCGCACGGCTCCAGGACTATCTCACATTCGTGAACCAGCTTCGGCTCGGCGGCAACGCGACGGAGAGCGACCGGTTAAAAACCCAGGTCGATTTGAACAATTCGATGATCGCATCCGACGGCGCCGTCCAGGCTGTGCAAAAATCGAAACGGCTGCTCTCGAACCTCCTCGGCCGTGCCCCCGACCGGGAGATCGAGGTTCTTCCGCTCGACGGCGACACCTCGGGGACTCCGGTCCTGGTGGCGGAGGAAAATCCGGAACTGCAACTTCTTGACCGTGAGCGCAAGTCGGCGGACTATGGCATCACGATCGCGAAGGGAGAACGGCTTCCAACGCTCACACTGGCCGGCGACGTGGGCGCCCTCGGGATTCATCTGAACGAACTGCATCACGACTTCGGCTATTCTGTATTCCTCTCGCTCGAAGTGCCGATTTTCTCATGGGGCGGCATTGATAACCGGATCGAGCAAAGGGAACTGGCCCTCGAACAGCTTGACGCGCAGCTTCTCCTTCAGCAACGCACGCTCGAGGTCGAATGGCGCAATGCAACGTCCGATCTGAACCTCGCCCGGCTGAACCTTACACGTTATCGGGCCAACATCGAAGAGGCCGAGAAAAATTACCTCTCCGCGAAGTCGCGTTTCGCGGGCGGATCGGGGCTCAATCTCGAGGTGCTCGACGCCCACCGGCTCTGGGTGGAGGCAAAACTGAATTATAGCTCCACCCTGTTCACGTACCGGGCTTCTCTTGCGGAACTCTACAGGCTGAGCGGAAAATAACGTTCTTCGAGAGATAATGACAACATTCCCGCGGTAAGACCCCCAATGAAAAAAGAACCTATCCTTCGTGGAATCCGGGTGCTTGTCGCGCTCAGTTTTGTTTTGTTGATTGGACTACTCCCCGATTGCGCAAAACGGGAGGAAACCGATTCTACTCCCGAAGCTCTGGTCGATGTCAGGACTGCAGTGGTCAAGAGCGGACGGATCGACGAAACCATCACCGTTTCCGGAGCCACGCAGTACCGGGTAGAGGCGCAGATCCGATCTCCCATCGCGGGGCTGATCACCCGTTGCACGCTGTATAACGGCGACGAGGTGAAGCGGGGGGAGATCGTCGCTCAAGTCCGAACCAAGGAATCGCAGGCTTCGATCAGCGGCGCTCAACAGTTGCTCCGGACCGCAACGACGGAATCCCAGCGCGAGGAGGCACAGAAGTCGCTCGACCTCGCGATGAAGACCGTGAACACGATCGACATTACCGCGCCCACCGGTGGTATCTTCAGCGACAAAGCCAAGAACGAGCAGGAGGTCGTCGCGGAGGGCGAACTCATCGCGACCATCGTCGATCCCGCGTCCCTCCTTTTTCTCGCGCAGGTGACACCCTCCTCTGCGAGCAGAGTTCGGCTCGGCCAGCAAGTGACGATGTCATTCACAACGCGTCCGGGAAAGATCTATTCCGGGGTCGTTCACAGGATCCAGCCGGAAGTGAATCCGGGGGATCAATCGATACCGGTTCAGGTCACCTTTGCGGCTTCGAATCCCGATCTCGAGGGATCGCTCTTCGGGCAGGCGGCGATCTCCGTCGGCGAACACAAGAATATTCTTCTCGTCCCGAAACCCGCGCTCCTGAAAAACGACGAGAATAACACGACAAGCCTGATGATCGTCGGCACCGATTCGCTTGCCCATACCATTGAAGTAAAAACGGGACTCGCGACGGATTCGACCGTTGAAGTCTCGTCTTCTCATCTTTCCGCCGGAAGCCTCGTCATCATCGAGGGGCAGTACGGCCTGCCCGACTCAACGAGAGTGCGGATCCGCCGTTGAATATTACCGGCTTTTCTCACCGGCATCCGCGGGCGATTCTTTTCATTGTCGCGGCAGTTGCAGCCGCGGGTGTCCTCGCCGCGCTAAACCTCCCGATCTCCATTTTTCCGGACATCACCTTCCCCAGAATTGCCATCATCGTCGACGACGGAGATCAGCCGGCTGAACGCATCATGGTCACGTTGACTAAGCCGCTCGAAGAGGCTGCGAACTCAGTTGCGGGTGTGAGTAGTGTCCGCTCCAAGACAACGAGGGGCTCCTCGGAGATCTTCGTCAATTTCAACTGGGGCACGGATATCCTCCTTTCGCAGCAGTTACTTCAGGCCAGAATCTCCTCAGTGCGAAGCCAGCTGCCCGCTAGCGCCGCGATCCTTGTCGAGAGAATGAACGCGACCTTTTTGCCAATCGTCGGCTATGCTCTCACATCCGGCAAACGGAGCCTTGTGGAATTGCGGGATATCGCACTGTACACGATTCGCCCTGCGTTGAGCCGCATCTACGGAGTTTCGCAGACCCGTATCGTGGGCGGGAGAACCCGTGAGTTCCTCGTCACCGCAGACCCGGCGAAACTCCTGGCATACAATCTCGATATCACTCAAGTCTCGGAGGCGCTCCGCAAGACGAATCTGCTTGAGTCGGTCGGGCTCGTGGATGCGAGTCACCGCCTTTACCTCACTCTGGTGGATAACCGTCAAGTTTCGATTGAGGCGGTGCGAGATATTGTGGTCGGCACGCGCGGGAGCACGCCGATCCTCTTGGGCGAGCTCGCCTCGGTCGCACCATCGGAAAAGGACGAATACATCCGCGTGACGAGCGACGGGAAGGAAGCTGTCCTGATCAACATCGTCAAGCAGCCCGACGGAAATACGGTGCAGATCTCAAACGATGTGAAGAGCATGCTCGCCGACCTCCGCTCTCAAATACCCTCCGACGTCACGATCAGCAACTTCTACGACCAGTCCGACATCATCCAGGAGTCGTTCGCGACCGTCCGGGACAGTATCGGGATGGGTGTGGTGCTTGCAATCCTCATTCTGCTGGTCTTCCTGAAAAACTGGCGGGTGATTTTTATCGCCGCGATCATCATCCCCATTACGGTTTCCATCACCGCCCTCCTGCTTCATACGCTGAACGAATCGTTCAATATCATGACGCTCGGAGGGATCGCGGCAGCAATCGGCCTTATCATCGACGATACGATCGTCATTGTCGAGAACATCTTCCGGCATTTCGAAGAGAAGCGGGAGAGCTTCCTCAGCGCGGCCCAGTCGTCGGTCTCCGAAATGTTTCCGGCGATCGTCGGTTCGAGCGCCAGCACGATCGTTATTCATATCCCTTTCGCATTCCTTTCGGGCGTGGCCGGCTCGTTTTTCAAGCCCCTCTCTCTCACGATGATCTTCGCGCTGGTCGTCTCGTTCGTCGTGTCGTTGCTGGTGGCACCGCTCCTCGCATCCAGGTTCAAGATGTCTGGAGGCACTCCGGGGGATGTTGCGAGGGGCAATTTGAAAGCACATTCACACCCGCTCTACCAACGCATGCTGGGTTCCTTAATTCGGCGCCGGATTCTGATCGTTCCGTTGATGATCGTTCTCCTGGCCGGGGGCGGGTATCTCTATACAACGCTCGGCAGCAGCTTCATGCCGGAAATGGATGAGGGCGCTTTCGTCCTTGATTACTGGTCTCCACCCGGAAGCTCACTCGACGAGACACATCGCATCATGCTGGAGGTCGAGAAGCTGATCATGCAGACGCCTGAAGTTGAATCCTATTCTCGTCGCACCGGGACAGAGCTAGGTTTTTTTATTACGGAGCCGAATACCGGCGATTTAATGATCAAGCTTAAGGAGAAGCGAGACCGGTCAGCAGATGAGATCATGGATGAACTTCGCTCCAAGATCGAGGCATCCCAACCTGCCCTCAGAATTGAATTCGGCGAGGCAATTCAGGACCTGGTCGGCGACCTGACGAACGTCCCTTCGCCCATCGAAATCAAGGTGTTCGGAGCGGACAAGCTGCTCATCGAAAAGACCGCAAAGGAGATTGCCACGATTATTACCGACGTACCCGGAGTGGTCGATGTGTTCGACGGGATCACCGTCAGCGGTCCCGCGCTCATCGTCGTCCCCGACGGGCGAGCGATCGGCAGAGCCGGGCTCACCGTCGAAGATCTGGTCCAGCAGCTTGAGAACGACATCCGGGGAAGCGTCGCAACAGAACTTCAGCATGGCGAAAAACTGATCGGCGTCAGGGTCCGCCTACCCAATGAGTACCGGGAAGATCCGGAGAAGATTGGATCACTCCGTGTTCATTCTACGAACGGGGGAATATTTCAGCTGAGTTCGCTGGCGTCGATCAGGACTGATCCCGGACAGACGGAGATCGAGAGGGAGAATCTGAAACCGATGGTTGCCGTGACTTCGAGGATTTCCGGGCGGGACCTGGGCGGGACCATCGGGGATATTCAGAGCCGCCTGAGGAAGCATCTCACCATACCGCAGGGGGTGACGCTCAGTTATGGAGGTCTCTATCAGACTCAGCAGGAATCATTCCGCGGATTGCTGATGGTCCTGATTGCGGCATCGCTATTGGTGTGGATCGTACTCCTGATCGAGTTCGAATCGTTTTTCATCACCGGCGTTATCTATTTGCTCACGCTCCTCTCGCTCTCCGGCGTCTTTTTCGCGCTCTGGCTTACGAATTCCACCTTCAACGTGTCGAGCTTTGTCGGCATGATTTTGATCGTGGGGGCGGTCGCCGAAAACTGCATCTTCTACGTCCACTTTGCGAGAAAATATCGCGATGGGGGAGCCGGGGAAGTAGATGCACTGCTTGCGGCTGGAACAATGCGGCTTCGCCCGATCATCATGACTGCCCTTGCGACAATCCTGACACTCCTCCCCCTTGCGCTCGGAGTCGGGGCCGGCGCTCAGATGCAGCGCCCCCTCGCCATCGCAGTGATCGGTGGTTTTGCGATGTCGACGATCCTCACCCTTTTCGCGCTTCCGATGATGTTGTCGTTCCGGCGAAGCAACCGGTAGTCCTGTTAGGCCGGTCTCCCCGGGGGAAGGAGGTAGTGGGTGATTTTACTGCCGAGCCGAAAACCCGCAGCCTAAAGGCTGCGGCTACCAAGCCCGAGGCATCGGTAGCCGCGACCTTCAGGTCGCGGGACGAGAAGGCGAGAAAAATCAGCCAGTACCGGGAAGGATGCTTAATTGCATGGGAGGGAAAAAAACAGTAAGTTTATACTGCTTTCCTGCTCCAAATCCCGGCGCTATCGTCTAACGGTTAGGACGGAGCCCTCTCAAGGCTCAAATACGGGTTCGATTCCCGTTAGCGCTACATTCTTTCCAACATAGGCTGTCAACCACAACTGGAGGGAACAATGGCTGAGAACCATTCAATGATCAAACCGCCCGCCGAAAAACCGCGAATCAAAGTCGGCGTCGTGCCGCTCTTCTCGACCTGGATCTATCGTTGCGACGAGGGCCCGCAACATCTCAACGAATCTCTCATACTCCTCACCCGGAAACTCATGGCCGACGACCGGAATGCCACCACACGGACGAACGCCGGGGGCTGGCATTATGCGCACGACCTTTTCAAACTGCAGGATCCTGTTGTGGATGACTTCCGGGCATACATGGAGCAACATGTGCAGGGATTTCTCAATCACTTCCGGGAACAGGATAAGAGGAAGAAGGATTCCTTCCGGTTGGAGGGTTGGATCAACGTGAACCGTGCGGGCGACTCCAATGTTCTCCATTGCCACCCGGGCTCGTTCCTCTCCGCAACGTACTATGTGAGCGTTCCCCCGGAGATGAAAGGCGGGCAAATTTATTTTCGCGACCCCCGTGGGCCGGCGGTGGCGATGTATGAAACTCCGGGGATCGATCTGCCGTGGGTAGGCACGGGTGTCGGCGTTCCATTTACTCCCGCCACGGGTCTTCTCATCATGTTTCCCGCCTGGCTGGAACACCGGGTGGAACCGTTTGGGGGAGAAGGAGAACGGATCTCAATCGCATTCAACGCGTCGAACCCGTGATAGGGACCGTCCTGCCCGGAGCCTGAGCCGGCTATAGTAGCAGAACGATTCCCGACGCTTACTTTACCAACATCATCTTCTTCACGTTCGAGTAAAGCATCCCCATTCCATCCAGGCCCTCCACAACAATCCTGCAGTAGTACACTCCGGAAGGGAGGTTCGATGCGTCAAATTCAAGATCATTGATGCCTTCCGTAAACTCCTCTTTGTTAGCGAGGACCGCTACTTCCTGGCCGAGCGTATTATAAACCCTGGCCGTGATAAGCGCATCCCGCTCGAGCGCAAACTCAATCGTTGTAGCGGGGTTGAAGGGATTGGGATAGTTGCCCGAAAGAGTGAAGCCTGAAAGACCCGGCTCCGGAAGCCGCGATGGATATCCTTCCATTCCGGCAAGCGGAGAGAATGTCGTATTTGAATACTTTACCAGATGCAGTCCCCCTTCGCCGAGCCCCAGGACGAACAGATTGCCCGAGGCGTCGAGGGATGCTGTTCTCCAATCGAACAGAGTTTGGGCGGGGGTCCATTCCTCCGAGGCGATTTGCGCCACGCCGCCGGTATCGATGCGGATCAGATGAGCGGCTGGCGGGATCGTGTTGAGTTGCGACGGAATGAAGAACGCTTTTGAAGGATGGGTGAGCAACAGTTCCCACGGAGCCCCAAACCTGTTCGGAGGAAGTTTGGTTTTCCATACAGGGTGTGTGCTGGTACCGTTAAATTGCGCCACTGTGGGGACGAGCAGTCCGACGATGCTGCCGCGTGATCTCTTTCGCTCGTCGATGGCCCCGTAGACAAGGAGTTGATCGCCGCGCAGCGCGATATTATGGACCGCGGTCTCGTTGAACGCCGTGGTGCTTATCTCCCGCCCCACCCGCGTCCTGGTGACAACCTTGCCGGGGCCTTTGATGATGCGCGTGTTCTCTTCGCCGAATGTGTTCAACCGCGTGATTCGCCATCGGCCGATGACCGACTGATACTCACCCATCGAAGAATTTCGGTCGACCTCGAGGAACTCTGTGCCCGCCAAATAGGAATTCCCGCTTGAATCGACCACCGCATTTGTAACCCCCCAGCTGTATTCTTTGAACCGCACGGTCGTGAAGTTCTCCTGGTTGGACCGGATATCACTCGGCCAAGTCGTCCTCCAGGAAATCGATCCGTCGGGTCGCACCTTCATCATCCCGACCAGGTCCGGCCCTCCGGAGGCGGCGGTGAAGCGATCTTCGAACGGAATGTAGCCATTTCCATTGCGGTCAAACTGGATTCTGCCTGCGTGCCCGAATCGATCGGTGAGCATCCGGAACAATGGAAGAACCACCGTCCACTGCCGTACGCCATCGGAGGATAACTTCGTGAGTTCCTTCGTGCATTGGTTGAAGATGTAGAGCCTGCCGGCAAAATCAAGCGAAAGGTGATAATACTGAAATACCTCCCCACACTCCCATGCGCCGAGATCGTATGTCCAGAGTGAATCTCCGGCCGGGCTATACTTTCGCACCTGCGCACCGTCCTGAACACAGACATTTCCCAGAGCGTCGACGACCAGCGACCCGCCGAAGTTCCTTTGCCAGAGTTCCGATCCCCCGGGAGATATTTTTCTCGTAAGATGCGGCGTCGCTATGAATGCGTTTCCGGCGTTGTCGAGCCGATACCCGTCGTTGGGATTATCTCTGTCGCCAAGGGCAAGATCCCAGAGCTGCGTCTGAGAGAATGCGGCGACGACGCACGCGAGGAGCAGAATACATATGGAGGCAGGTCGACTCACGGAAGAATTCCCTTCGGGTGTTTCTCAAGGTAGGAACTAACGTGTGGAGTGTCAATGGGGGGATACCCTACCCTTGACCCGAGATCCGTCCAAAACAGCCTTACGGATTCAACAGAGTGATGGTGCTTTTTCGGCTCAGGGTTCGAGACCCACCTTTCTCATCAGAGAAGCGAACCTGGGGTCGTTGCGAAGCCCGTCCACTTTGGGATCGACTTTAAGACTGGCGAGCGACTCTGCCTTGTGTTCGAAGCTTTTCTCCAGCCAGGTGAACGCGAGGTCGGCCTCACCCAGAGAAGCATAGACGAGGCCGATTCCACGGAACAGGTTTCCGACCGTAAGGTTCTCCTCATTCAAACCCTCGATCAGTTTCAACGCCTCGGCCCGGTTTCCGGATGCAGCGTACAACTGAGCAAGTGCGATCCACGCCTCATTCCTGTTATCCGGGAGTTCTCCCCAGAGCCGGTTCTCCGAAATGGCTTCCGCGAACATTTTCTTCCCCTGGTACGCGAGTGAAAGAAGGCGGTGCGCGGTGTTAAAATTCGGGTCCAACTCCAGGGACTTTTTTGCGTATTCGATCGCCGCGTCGTAATCACGGGCATAGTAGAGTGTTAACCCCTGATCTTTCAGGATCGCCGCTGAGAGAGGATCCAACTCCGCCGCCTTCGCGATTTCACGCAGGGCTTCCCCGGTCCGGCCATTAAAGATCAGCCACTCGGCATACCAGTGATGCGATGTCGGGTAATTGGGGTTGAGCCGGATTGCAGTCTTATATTCCTTTTCGGAGTTTGCCCAGTCGAGCTCATTCAACATGATCAAAAGCGCGAGAGAGGTGTGCGCTTCAGCCAGACCCTTGTCGAGCTCCAGCGCCCTGTCCGCGGCAGCCCTCGCCTTCGGATACAGCTCGTGCCGCGGAATACTCTCATACTCGCTCAGGAGATTGTAGGAGTCGGCAATCCCGGCCCATGCCAGCGCGTACGTCTCGTCGATTTGAATCGCCTCCTCAAAATACCGGATTGCCGTAAAAATGGACTCCTTGGTCCGCTTGTTCCAGAAGAATCGTCCTCTGAGGTAGAGCTGGTACGCCTCGGTATTCTGAGTCGACCTGCGCTTCAGGTTCTTTCGCTCGATCGGCGTCAACCGCATCCTGAGGGCTTTCACGATCCGGACGGCGACATCCTCCTGGAAATCGAAGATCTGTCCCATCGTCCCGCTGTATTTTTCGGACCAAAGGTAGGCATCCTGACCGGTGTCTACCAGCTGTGCGGTGATCCGGAGATCGGAACCGCTTTTCCTCACGCTCCCTTCGAGAACATATTGTACGCCCAGCTCGGCGCCGACCTGCTTCATCGTTTTCCCCGTGCGCTCGAACTGCATCACGGAAGTGCGGGAAATGATCTTCACATTCCGGAGCCTCGAAAGATTTGCGATGATTTCCTCCGTCAATCCGTCGCTGAAGTACTTGTTATCCTGTTCCGGGCTGAGATCGGAGAATGGAAGTATGGCGATCGACTTCGAGGCCGCTGGCGGCGGGTTTGCAGGGCTTTCTTTTATCCGCCGCAACGCGTCAAGAAGAGCACCCGTCTCCTGGAAGCGCTCGGCAGGATCCTTCCTGAGACACCTCTCGATGATCTCCTCGAGTGAGGAAGGAATATCCGGGCGTCTCGCAGACGCCGGAGGGTGCCTTTCGTTCACAATCGAGTACATGATCGCCTGCTCATAGTCGCCCTGAAACGGCCGCCGGCCCGCGACCATCTCGTAGAGCACAACGCCCAGGGACCAGATATCGGCCAAAGGTCCCGAAGGATTTCCGAGGAGTTGTTCCGGGGCCATGTACGCGATGGTGCCGGGGACATTCTCTGTCTCCGGAGCCACGGGGTGATCCTGCGTCCGGGCGAGTCCAAAGTCGGCAATCTTCGCGATCCCGCCGGCGGTGATGAGGATGTTCTCAGGCTTGATGTCCCGGTGGACGATCCCTTTTCCGTGGGCGGCGCGCAGTCCTTCCGTAACCTGTAACGCGATCCCCACCGCCTCGGCGATCGGCAGAACCCCTGCCTCGATTCTCCGGCGAAGGCTTTGTCCCTCGATGAATTCCATCACGATGAACATTCTTCCATCCGCCTCGTCGATCTCATGGATCGTACAGATGTTGGAATGGTTCAGCGCAGAAGCGGCGCGGGCCTCCAGCGAGAAGCGTTGCCGTTCGTCGCCGTCGACGGAAAGCTCTTCGGTCAGGAACTTGATGGCCACGATGCGGTCGAGCCGTTCATCCCTGGCCTTATAGACCTCTCCCATGCCTCCCTTGCCGACCTGCTCGAGGAGCGTATAATGTGAGATTGTTCGACCGGTCACAGGATCGTCAGACACCCCCGGGTATGAGAAGTTCCGGCATTGCCTCCCCCGTTTGGGGTTAATATTCTAAACATAAATGCGATAGTCAAGTGTAAAAATAGCTTCGCCGGAATCGAGGAGCTTCCCTTCTTCTCCTCAATCCCGGCGAAGTACGATGCAAAAGCCCCGGGGCCCGTTGATCTTTCGATTCAGTCCCCGAAGAGGTTCAAGTTACTTACCAGCCGGCATACACGATCGTGGTTTTTCCAGAGTCGTCTGCCGTGCAGGTGGCAATCCACGCGGTGTTGATAGTGGAGGTGCCCACGATCTGTATCGTCTGGGCGTTCACCGTTCCGGTTGCGAAGGTTCCGTTATCGTCCTTTGACATCTTCGACGGAATCGTGTAGCCGGTATATGTGCCCCCGCCGCCGCCCATCGTCGTGGGGCGGATCTTGTACTGATACGCGTTGGCCGAAACGTTCACCAGACTGGAGGTGACGCCGTCCTTGTTGGCCTGCGTGCTGTGTGCACCGAACTGCGAGATACCCACGGCAATCGCGATGCCGACGATGATCACACCGAGGATAATGAGTAGAAGCTGCTGTTGTCCCATACCAAGAACTCCCTTTCTGCTTTAGTGAATGGAAAAAGTTACTTGCTGCGAACGTGTTTTAAGTTTTCGAATCGCGTTGGAACAATGTGCCGAGCAAAGACGATCGGATTGCCGATTCGTCAAACGCTCTTCACCGAGCCAACGGAGAAAGTCAGGAAATAGACGGGGGTGCCCGGCCTGCGTCGAGAGCTGTGGCCGAGAGTTGAACGTGGAGCCCTATCGGGCTGGAATGGGGATCCGACCGCTCGGCCAGATCAGGATGGTTGTGTCCCACCAGAGAGAGGACGAACCAATCCTGAAATCTTTGCGTCAGGGGCAGATGACGTTTTGGGGCCCGGTGCGACGGGGGGTCGGCTATTCCGGGAATATAGCATTTACAGAAACTGAAACGTTCGATAGACATCATGGGCCGGGGTTGTCGACCCTGCGCCATGGCGTACGAGGAGCCCAGGTAACAGAACATCACCACCATGAGCAGAAAGGTCTTGATCCCGCTCCGTGGGCCCCGAATCTGATTTATTTGATCAACACTGATAGTCATACGTCCCCGATCGGGTAAAAGGCAGCAACTCCTATACCGTTGGGGAAGTAAGCTTCTAAGAGCGAAAAGGCGTTCTAATTGAGGAATATTCGGAGGTTATCCCCTGTCGTTACCGGGACTGATTCCCCCGGCGAGAACTTTTTACCTTTACCGGGGTATTATTTACCGGCCGCCGGCTTGAAGGAACATCGTGGGGAGGGACCGGCTTTCCCTAACTCCCCTGGCGCAACAGGTCGAGTTCATGCCACCGGGCATAGAGGCGCTCGACTTTCAGCTTCGCGGCGGCAAGCTCTGCCGTCAACCTCTCCGTTTCTCCCCCATGCGTTTCGTAGAAGTTGGGGCTTGAAAAGATCGATTCTATCCGTCTGACATCCGCCTCCGCCAGGAGGATTTCGGGCTCGATGGTTTCGAGTTCTCTCTCCTCCTTCCACTTCAGTTTCTTCTTCGATTTGGGAACCTGAGCATCGGGGCGCGACATCGGATCCGGGTCGCGCTGTCCCGGAGGGCGGGCGCGCGCCGCTGCCTCGGCGAGCCGGGCGTTCCGCTTTTCGATGTAGTAGTCGTAGTCGCCCTCGCTGAAATGGACGTTGCCATCCCCTTCGAACGCAAGGATTCCGTTGCACACGCGATTGAGGAAATACCTGTCATGGCTGACAGCTATCACGCATCCGTCGAACGCGGAGAGCGCTTCCTCCAGGATCCTCAGGGTCGAGAGATCCAGGTCGTTCGTCGGCTCGTCCAGGATGAGGAAATTCCCGCCGTTTTTCAGGATCTTCGCGAGCAACAGCCGGCTCCGTTCCCCGCCCGACAGCTTTCCCACCTTCGTCTGCATCCGGTCGTCGACAAAGAGGAACCGACGGAGATACTTCCACACGGTCAGGCGCTCCTCTCCGAACATGATCCACTCATTACCCTCGGCAATCTCCTCGAGGACGGTATGTTCATCGTTCAGCGCGACCCGCGACTGGTCCACATAGTTGAACAGGGTTCGATCGCCCGCCTCGACACGCCCTTCCGTGGGGCGGAGTTCCGACAGGATGATCTTCAGGAGGGTCGTCTTGCCGAGACCGTTACGGCCGATGATCCCGAGTTTCCTCTTTCCGTCGAACTTGAAGTCTACTCCCTTGAACAGTTGCCTCCCTCCCAGCGTCATCCCGACATTCTTCAGGTTCAGGATTTTTGATCCGAGCACAGCCGCCGGAGGTATCACCAGTTCGACATCAGCTTCCGGCGCGTACCCCTTCTTATCGACTTCTTCAAAATACTTGCTGAGCCTGCTTTTCGATTTTGTTCTTCTCGCCCGTGGTCCCTTGCGGACCCATTCGAGCTCGCGCAGGAGGAACCTGTTCCTTTTCCGTTCCTCCGTCTCCAATTGCGCTTCTCGTTCCGCCTTGTTCAACAGGAAGTCCGTGTAATTGCCCGCGTGCGAATGGCACCGGCCCTGCGCGAGTTCGACGATCCGCGTCGCGATCGAATCGAGGAAATACCTGTCATGGGTGACAAAGAGGCATGCCCCCGGATAGTTCGAAAGGAAATCCTCCATCCACTCGATCGATTGCGTGTCGAGGTGGTTGGTCGGCTCGTCGAGAAGAAGGAGGTCGGGCCGTGAGATGATCGCCTTGCACAACGCAACCCTCCGCTTCTCACCGCCGGAAAGGGTGGCGATGTCGCGGCCCTTTTCCGGAACGTTCAGCGAGTGCATCGCCGCCTCGATCCTGTTTTCAAGATTCCAACCTTCCCGGTGATGGATCTGCCCCTCGAGTATATGCCGGCGGGCGGAGGTGAACGGAAGCGATTCGTATTCACGGAGTATCGCGATGACGTCGTGCGCCCCCTCCACGATATTCTCGTAGACCGATAACGCGGGATCGAGCTGGAAGTCCTGGGCGAGATATCCGATGACAATGTCCCTGCGCCGGGACACCGTCCCGGAATCCGGTTCCATGATGCCGGCCAGGATTTTCAGGAGCGTCGATTTGCCGGAGCCGTTGTTTCCGATCAATCCGATTCGGTTTCCCTCGTGGATCGTCAACGACGCGCCCTGCAACACAACCTGCTCCCCGAAACGGGCGGAGAGTTCGTGTCCGGTTACGATGACCGGGCTGATGGCTTTTGACACAGGCCGAACTGGCGGATTCCAGTGTGGTAGAGGACCCTGGAGCTAGAAGCCCAGGGGGTGGGCGTGTTGGAATGTACTAAAAAAGAGGGAGATGCGAATCCTTGGGGCGGAGGGCCGTGGTGGGTGAAGCTAAACTGCCGAACCAAAAAGACGCAGCCTAAAGGCTGCGGCTACCAAACCCGAGGTGCCGGTAGGCGCGACCTTCAGGTCGCGTACCGAGATGGCAACGAAACTCAGTCACTACCGCGAAGGGCCACCCCTAGTACGGGGGTGGCTCCTTCTCCTTTTTTTCATCCTTCCGGGGTTCGTCCGGTTTCTTCTGATCCTCCGGAGGTTTCTTCACGTTCTTTTTGGGCTGGTAGTTCTTCCCGGGCTGTGACATCCTTCCCCTCCCGCCTCTGGCGTTCGGCGGTGTCGGGGGTTGGCCCGGCTGCGGCTTGACATCCGGGGGGTTCCCGCGTCCGGAAGGACGATCTGCGTTATTTCTCTTTTCAGGGGGAGACCCGATCCATGGTTGTTCCCTTCCCTTGCTGTCGGTCGGTCTCTCTTTCTGGATCTCGGGTTCCTGCTGATCGATTTTCTTTTTCTCGGGCGGATTCACCTGCGGAGGTTGATGTTCGTCCTTGGGCGGATCGGGCGGCGTTAGATTCTGCCGTTCCGGTGCACGCTCATCGCTCCGATCCTTCTGAGGCGGTGCCACCTCTCTACGCGGGTCTCCGCCTTCCCTGGGCGCAGGCGGGGTACCGGTCTGCGGTTGTGATACATCACCCCTCCCGGTGTTATCCGCGGGCTGATTTTCCTCCCGCCGCCGGTTCCCCCGGTCGCGGTCAGGGTTCCGCCTGATATCTCGCAGATCCCTCAGTTTGGACGGTGCGACTCTCCGGTCATGAGTATCCCCCTGCTGGACCTGGGGCCGGTAAATCCTCATCTGGTCGCCGCTGACCGACTGACCCGGCCTGTCGTTTTCCCTGACCGCGATGGGTCTCACCGCCTGGCTTGTTACCCGCTCAACCTCTGTCCTATCGGGACCCGACACATAGGTCGTCCGCCTGCTCCGGTCGACGTTCGTAGTGTTGATAACCGTCGTGTTATTAATGATCGTGATATTCGTCGATCGATCGATGTAATGGCGGTCGAGATCGGACCGGCAAAAATCCCTCTCCCCGACAAACGTCCAGTGATCGGCGGGGACACGATATTCCCGTCCGAAGGAGATATCGACCGAAATGCCCGGCCCCATCGGCGCCCATCCGTAATACCCCGGCGCGCGCCTCCACGTCACCCATGCCGGCCCCCATTCGTTACCCGGGATCCAGAACCACCCGAAGTCGTCGTCATATCCCCACCGGCCGTAATGAAACGCCGCCCAACCCCAGGGATAATCGGAGGCCCATGTCCACCCGTAATCAGTGTAGACCCAATGGCCGTTGGAACAATAGGGGCTGAAATCCCTGTCGGCGTCCGGGATCCAGACGTAGCCATAGTTCCTGTATTCGACCCACGAGCCGTAGGGCGACATCTGATCATAAAAAAGCTGGAAGCTGACCGTCGTTTCCTGCGGGTAGATTCTCTCGGGCGCCGCCCGCTGTGTGACGACGCATGCGCTGGTGCTCACGAGCGCCAGCACGAGGAGTATTTTCGGGATAGTTTTCATGGCATCCCCCATCATATTCATCCGAGCCTGCATCAAATGCCTTTCACGCGACCGGGTCATCAGAGGTCAAACAGATAACCGACGGAGAAAATATAAAAGTTGCTGTTCACGCCGGAACTGCCGGGAACGGCGGTGAAATTGTAGTCCAGGAAGACATACCGCAGGTCGGCAGTCAACTTCGATCCGGCCCCTGTCGGCAGTTCCAACCCGCCGCCAAAGTGCCATCCTACGCTCTGCTTCGTCTCGTCGACGACCGCCCTCGGGGGAAATCTCCCCTCATCATAATCGAACGAGGTGTTATACCAGCCTGCGCCCATCGCGCCGTAGACGACGGGAAACACATAAACCAAACCGGTTACCATGACAGGCCATTCCCTGACCGTTACCGCCCCATTGGAATAGCTTTGGTCGCGGTACCCGAGCGATCCCTCGAGCCCCAGTCCGGGGCTCAATCTCATTCGAAGCGCCGCTCCCACCATCATTTTGCCGTCATCCGCGTCCCGGCTCCTTTGATATCCGATTTGGGGACCGAGGCTTACACTCTGTGCGTTTGCGCTGACAACGATCAACGTTGCCAATCCGAGGATCAGAAAAATGTGTTTTGACATACCACGCCCTTTCCAAGATTGGACATATACAACATCCAACTAAATCTTAGAATTAGTGGGGTCGCCGCCGGGCGATTATGATACCTGCCAGAAACGCCACACCGGCGGATATCCCTACGGCTTTCCAGGGGTTCTTGTTGACATACCTGTCAGTTGTGCGCGCAACCTGTTTCGTCTTATGGACGACGGTATCGCGCGCCTCGGTGAACTTTTTCTCGATGTTCTCGAGGCCTTCCTGCAGCTCCTGACGGGCTCGAGCCACGGTCTCACGCAAATGATCCGCAGTTTCGCGGAAATGCTGACCGACATGGTCCGAGGCCTCTTCAAGGACAGGCGTGTGGGTGTGTTCCTGCGATCTCATCATAGTTCCCTTCCGGCTTTGTTGCTGTATCGGTTCGCCTCACCCCTTCGTATTCATCATCTTGCGGCAAGGTAAAGAAGGTATCAGAAAATGTCCAGTTAATAAAAATTCATTCATTTATAATGAAAAAAGGCCGGCGATCCCGACCGTTTTTTGCTCCCGGAGCAGGATGTTTAAAAACTTTTAACCTTTCCATGGAGGGTTTTTACTTTGCCGCAAACTGAAATGTTACATTCTTCGATTCACCGGCGGCAACAACTATTTTCTGTTCCAGCGTTCCGAACGTTTCATGCCACGCCGCCAGGGTATATTGCCCCGGGGGGAGGTTTTTCAGCGTACACGCTCCGTTTGAGTCGGAAACGGCGAAAAAAGGGTGGTCAAGGACCCCAACATATGCGCTCATCCACGAATGGACATCGCATTTCACTCTCACCATGATCTCCGGTTGGGAAAAAACCTCCTCCTTTTTCATTCCTTCGCGCGGTTGCGCGAAATTGAATCCAGCGTTGACCTTCGGAAGCGCGTGGATATTATGCAGGACCGGGTCCAGATTTACAACCTGCAAAGGCTGACCCACCCGGATTCCCATGACGTGCGGATGATACATGCATCCCTCCTGGTCGATCGTGACGGGCTCCTTCGGCACCGGGTAGGTTTGAGAACCCAGCCCCTCTTTCACATACACAAAGGCGTTTCGGAGCATCCCTTTCCCGTTTGTCAGCACATTCTGGAAATAGACAGGCTCCTTGTGCATCGTGATGCACTTTCTGTCGGCATTCATTTTGACGCTCTCCATCTTCGGGGGAGTACCCTCGAGGAGTATCTTGCAGGAGACGGATGCGGGCGTCTGAACCTGTTCCTGCGGTGCGGCCGCCGGTCTCGGCGGCGCGGGCTTTTCTCCCCCGCAACCGGAGAAAAGCCAGAAAGATGCCGCGATGAACGTGGGTATTCCGGGTTTCAAGCGCATGATTCTCCCCTTCTCTATAATAGTGTAACAATCCGATTCGCCGATTCGGTCTCACTCCGCCGGTGGCGGTACCGGATGCAATGGAAGTTCTCCGGCGCACTGTCAAAATAAGCATATTTGGCTGACAGTTGCCATTGACGGAGATATTTCGTATTATATCAATATATTTTGATGCGTCAATATGAACGACACCCTTACATCGATCAAAGCCGTCTCCGAGGAAATTCGGGTCCGATTGCTGCTGTTGCTGATGGACCGGGAAGCGTGCGTTTGCGAATTGATGTCCGTCTATCAGATGGCCCAATCGAAGCTCTCCCACCATCTGATCACGCTGAGGGACGCAGGGCTTTTGCAGGATGAGAAACGGGGCAAGTGGAACTACTACCGCGTGAACACGAGATCGCTCACCTCCCCGAACAGGGAATTGCTCTCCTCCCTCTCGCGGTGGTTCATCGATGAAGAAATTCTCGGGCGCGACCGGCGAACGCTCGACAAAGTCAAAGAACAGATGGGAATCTGCTGTTAACAATAACTCTCAGGAAGGGAACTTCGATGAATACAAGCACAGAAATCAAGGATGCGGTCAAGCAGAAGTACGCGGAGATCGCCCGCGGGGAACAGGCGCAGGGAGACGCGGCAACCTCCTGCTGCGGAAGCGGCGGCTGCGAACCGGAGGGGCTTGTGAACATGGCTCTGAAGTATGGCGATGCGGCACGGGCGGCGATACCCGAAGGGGCGGACCTGGGTCTCGGCTGCGGGACTCCGACCGCGTTTGCATCCTTCAAGCAGGGAATGACGGTGCTGGACCTCGGCTCGGGCGCCGGGATCGACTGCTTCGTCGCCTCGAGCTATGTGGGATCGACGGGCAAGGTGATCGGGGTCGACATGACCGAGGCGATGATCCGCCGCGCGAACGAGAACAAGGCGAAAGTGAATGCGACGAATGTCGAGTTCAGGCTAGGAGAGATCGAGTCGCTCCCGGTCGAAAACGAGAGCGTGGACAGAGTCATCAGTAATTGCGTCATTAATCTCGTGCCAGACAAAGCGGCCGCGTTCAAAGAAATTCATCGCGTGATGAAAAGCGGCGGGAGGTTTACCATCTCCGACATTGTCATCGACGGAGCGATCTCCGATGCCGAGAGGCACGATGCGGCCTTATGGGCCGGATGCATCAGCGGAGCGCTCGGGCGCAGGGAGTATCTTGAAATTATCCGGCGGACCGGTTTCCGGGACGTGGAAGTGGCTTCGGAGAAGAAATACGACTACACGCTCTCAAGCGGCGCCGGGATGTTTTCCATCACGGTCTCGGGGACGAAGTAGGTGAAGATCCTGATCCTCTGCACCGGAAACTCCATCCGCAGCCAGATGGCGGAGGGATTTCTCAAATCGTTCGACCCCGCCCTCGAAGTCGAGTCGGCGGGCACTGCTCCGGCCCGGCAGGTCCACCCGCTTGCCGTCAGAGTGATGAACGAGGAGGGGATCGACATCAGTCGCGCCCGCCCGAAGAGCGTCGAGGTGTTCCTGGACGAGCCGTTCGACTATGTCATCACGGTTTGCGACCACGCGAGGGAAACCTGCCCTCTTTTCACCGGCCATGTGGCGCACCGGCTTCACCTCGGGTTTGACGATCCTATGGCATCGGGAGGGACCGGGGAGCACATTCTTGCGGAATTCCGGCGTGTCCGGGATGAAATCAAGGATGCCTTCCAACAGTTCTACAGGAACTCAATCGCCGCTGGTCCCTCACGCCGATGACGCCGTAAAAACAATCCCCCCCGCCCACTCGATACGGGCCCTCGACTTTTGATCCCCATCCGAAATCAAAAGTCCGTATCAAAAGCGAACGAGGGGGATGTCTTCGCCTCGCTGTTGGTGCGCCTATGCTCTCTTCGCCCTCTCAGAAACTCGTGGAGCAATCTACGCTATCTCTTGTTCTCCGTCAATGGGGTTGATTACTACGAGGGGGGTAGGTCTATACCTACCTCCGAGGGTAGTAATGAACCCCCCTTGACCGTGGGGGACATGTACCGGCGTAATTTGAGGTAAAAGGGGGGAAAAAGGAGGATCACTCACCCGGGAGGGTGGGATCGGTTTCGACTACTCCTGCTTCGAAATCGTAACAGTTAACGAAGCGCCGTCCTCACTCTTCGAGAAGGACAACGAGTTTCCGAAAGCGGAATAGGAATACGTGCCGTGGAAATAAAGGCTTCGCTGGGGAACGTCGGTCGTCCGGAGGCTTGAAAAGTCGACCATATTCGCTTTCTGATCGAACTTTGTAAAATTCCCCCTGTCCCTGAGTAGCGTACCGGGGGCCCAATATCGTGTCGTGGTCCTATTGACCAGTGAAGTCACGGTCGCTTCATACGAGTACTCCGAAGCCGAAAACTTGAACGTGACGACGCCCGTCTGTGTCACGCTTCCCTCCGAACCGTAATTCGCCTTATAGGTAAAATCGCCCGACCATGTGCCGGGATCAAACGGCACGGCGGCTTCCGTGGGCGAGTCGGGGGAACATCCCTCCGTGAGCGAGATGAGGAGCGAGAGTAATAGAGCGAGAAATGCCGATGTTTTCATAAACAGGTCCTCCTGTTCATTGTTTATGAGGTCTTCAGAAGACGAAGCGGGAATGTCCCAAAGTAATGACTGGATGGACAAAAGTCAAGAAAAAACCCGCTAGACCTACTCGTTTTTCCCGGATTACCTTCTCGCCGGAATTCTGGAATGCTCCCATTGAAGGGCCGGGGCAATCCCGCCACCGTACCCTGAGAAGACCTCCGGAGATGGGTAGTGTCTTAAATTGTCATCCTGAGCACATTCGCTTCGCTCAGTGTAAACTCCGCGAAGGATCTCATTCTTTCGGGAGAGGAGATTCTTCGCTTCACTCCGTTCAGCTCAGAATGACAATTGTCGCTACGCTCCCTCAGGATGACAGGTTCGGTGAAATTCAGACGTTGCCCCGGGATGACACACACGTGATTCCAAAAATAAGAAGAATCTAATGTTTGTGAGACCGATTTAACTTGCGTCTGGTTTGCATTTGATCTAGATTCAGCACGGGTGGAACGGCGGAAGATTGTATCGACGACCGCCGTTAGGACTAGATAGCTTAGGGGGGAGCACATTTCTCGGCACTCCATTCAAACGCTGCGGGACAATCAAGTCCTGCAATTCCTACTTTCTACGGCGCGAATGTTCTTGAAGAAGTGATTCTTCTTCTTCCTGATCCTGCTGTTCATTTTATACCGGAGAAGCAGGATTTCAGGGCCACGGTAGGTCATCGCCCTTCTCTTCCAGTCAACAGAGACAGTTTCCCGGCACATCAGACCGGCCAGGTCGTTCGCCTGATCAGGAATTCGTAGCGAGTGTTCGTTCGACACTCCGTTCGGAGGTCCCACATCTTCAGCAAATTTCACTTTCACCAGGCCTGCCCCACTGCAGGAATTTCTCATCTCTTTCGAGGAGGTTGCACCATGAGTAAGTTCATGATTTGCGTGATGACGCTCGGCTGCGCCATGATGTTCTGCACCGGCACAATCCGGACGCAACAACAAACAGCAAAGATCCGGACCGATGAGGTGGCTCCGTACAGAGGAATCCTCGGTGATCGCGTCTTAACAGGAAGCGCTCCGGTGAAAAGTCCCGCTACACGATCCGCCGCATCCGCAACCTCCGTCACGATTAACGTACCGGGCGACCAACCGACCATCCAGGCCGCGATCGACGCCGCGAGCAACGGCGACCTGATCAAAGTGTTTCCGGGAACATACAATATAGACGAGGCAAACGGCCGCGATCCGGTGACGGGCGGCGCGGGAGGCAACGACTTTAATATTTTCGTCAACAAATCGGTCACGATTCAGGGTGTGACTGCGGGCGGGGCGCCCATCACCAGCTACTCCAGCGTCGCGGCCTTCGTCTCGGCAAAGCGAAATCTTCCGACTTTCGGCGCCGACGCCATTTTTGTCGCAGCCGACAATGTCACGATCACAGGCCTGGACGTCACGGGATGGGCGGTCGACAACAACAAGACCATCGAGGTCGTCGGAGATAATTGCATCATCAAGTATTGCAAGCTGCACGGACTCGACGCGACGGCGGCTCTCTACGTCGACGATAATCATTACAATTCCGGGACGAACACATCGCATCTTGTCGCCTATCGCTTCGAAGGGAACCTTCTCGAGGGGGGCGGACCGGATGCCGACGGGATACGCTTCTCGAGCGGCGCCGGCTGGAGCGGGCCCGTCAGCGGACGCGTGATTACCGGCAATACCTTTACGAACTATGTGGACGGCATCGCATTTGTCGGACCGGGGGTCGATCCATGGGATGCGTACCCGGTCGGAGCGGCCACGATTACCGGCAACACATTCAGCGCTGCGGACCGCAGGCACGTGATCGCCTGGGGAACGTATGCCGCCGCGCTCGGGTATCAAAATCCGGATTGGCGGGCGATCGCCGCGAACAATACGTTCGACAAGGCGGCAATCGCGTGGGCTCCGGGAGTCGACGCACGCAGCTGGGATTCTCCCCCCTTCACCAATATCAAGGGAATCTACAGCGCGATTCAACGGTATGCGATCAACAAGGCGGTTGCGGGCGACACCGTGCAGGTGCTTGCGGGGACGTACGAGGAACAACTCGAACTCACTTCACAATTGACGCTTCGGGGCGCCTCCTCGACCTCGACAATCGTCAAATCACCCGTGACTCTCGTCAAGTTCTTCGCGACGAGCGCCAACAACTATCCGATCCTCTATGTCCACGACGCGAACGGCGTCTCGATAAAGAGCCTCAGAGTGGACGGAGCGGGGCGTGGAAACGGCAATTACCGGTTTATCGGCGTGGCGTACTATAATGCGGGTGGAACCATCGACGGTTGCGATATCAAGGATATCCGCGAAACTCCGATCAACGGCGATCAGCACGGTGTCTCCATATATGCCAACGTGACCACCGCCACGCTCCGCACGCTCAATGTCAGCAACAACACGATCAGCGGTTTCCAGAAGAACGGCATGGCTCTGAACGGCACCAATCTGACGGCGAACGTTTCGGGGAACACCGTCACCGGAGCTGGGGCGATCAACTTCAACGCCCAGAATGGGATTCAGATCGGATTCGGTGCAACGGGCTCAATCACCGGGAACACGGTGAGCGCAGTTGCCTACACACCCAACACGGATGTCGCATGCGGCCTGCTGCTGTACCAACCTTCCGGTACAATCTCTGCGACAAACAACATCATCAATGAATCGACGGTCGGGATCTACTACATCGATGTCGGCGGGTCGATCACCGGAAATACCGTTGCGGCGACGGTTGCCGGTGTGGGAACTTCCGCCTTCTGGGGCATCGTTGCCGACCCGGGGGGAAAACCTCGAGTGAACCCGCAGCCGTTCGACCAGGAGCCCGCCCCGATAAAGGGTCAGGTTCGCGCTACTTCGAGCCTTACGACGACGACCACAACGACGATCTCTCAGAATTCGGTAACCGGCCAGGGTACCGGGAGCACCGGTTTGGAACTTGACGCGCTCGGCACGACGACCCTGAACGTGACTGCGACGCAGAACATGGTGACGGGCTGGGGATACGGCGTCTACTTCTATAAGGACGCGGGAGCGACCCTGAGTGCGACGGTCAACTCCAATAGTCTCGGCGGGAATACGTACGCCGCATACAACTCGACCGGCGTTCAGCAGGATGCTTCGGCAAATTGGTGGGGAAGCGCGACGGAGAGCACCATCCTCGGACTCATGTCCGGAAGTCTCGATTACACCCCGTGGCTCAACGCGGGCACCGACACCCAACCGGTCACCTCCGGGTTCCAGGGCGATTTTTCATACCTCAACGTGAGTGCGGCGAGCCCGCAAACCGGAGCGACCGGCCGCATCCAGGAGGGTGTCAACCTCGTTTCCGGCAGTACGGTGAGCGTCGCCGCAGGGACGTACAATGAGGCGGTCGCAGCCAACAAAACCGTGACCCTGAACGGTGTTCGGGCCGGCGTCGATGCACGCGGGAGAACGGGATCTGAATCGATCGTCGTTGCACAGACCGGCGGTCCCTCCAACTCGGCCTTCTCTATCAGTGCGAATAACGTGACGATTGACGGCTTCACGATCCAGGGGGCCGGGACGGCAGGCGCCCAAACCTGGGGTATCAACGCCGCTGCCGGGACACCCACCTCCGGGGTCCACATCACGAACAACAGATTCCAGAACCTCTACGAAGGCGCACACGTCCAGGGGCCGGATGCAAACGTGTCGAGCAACATGACCATTGACAAGAACGCCTTCTTTGACGATCCGGGCGACCTCTTTGCAAAGGATGCAGGTATCTGGATGGCATCGGCACCGAGCAACAATCTCACCATCACGAACAATAGCTTCTCGGGGCATGACCTTGGAGACGGAGGCGATTATGCCGCAGTCAACATCGACAAGTGCACGAACCTGACGATCACAAACAACACGAGCCATAACGACGGCAGCTTCCTCGTCCTGGTCAATGATGTGACCGTGAACGTCAGCGGGAACAGCTCCAGCAGCTCGGGTCCGTCCGGCTTCCACCAGAGCTCCTGTATCTTCCTTGCACTCGGCAACAACGGCGTCACCATCCAGAACAACAGCCTTGACGCAGGGTACAGGGGGGTTCGCCTCGCGAGCTTCTTCGGCACCGGGATAAACCAGAACATCCAGGTACTGAACAATACGATTACGAACATGGTGGATGCCGGGATCCTCGTGCCTGTAGGCACGATCTCCGACCAGCTTGTCGCGCACGGCAACCAAATTTCGGGGAATGCGATCGGCGTCCAGAACGACAACACCTCCCCTAGCACCACGGTAAATGCGACGAATAACTACTGGGGCAGCATCTTCGGTCCGAGCGATCCCACCGGGACGATTGAAGTCCCAACCTCGCCTGCACCATCGGTCGCGACGGTGAAAAACACCATCCCGCCCGGCAATCTGGGTAATGGCGCGAGCGAAAACGTGAACTATTTCCCCTGGATCGGTCAAAGCAACCATGGCGCTCATGGTGGAGGAATTTCGGCCGGAGCATACGGAAGCCCGACCTCGAATTCCGTCTTCGCAGGCGTGGATCCGGCTGCCCTTGACGGTGTCGATTCGCGTGACACGGTGGCCCCTCCGCCTCCACCGACCAACTATGTCTACCTTTACTTCCCGCTCGATCCGGGAAATCCACTGCCGAACTACTCGGTCGATGTCAAGAAGGATGAGGCAAGTCTCGCCGCGGCGGCAAAAGCGTGGAATCTGAAGGCACTTTCGGATCTGACAACACATGTGATCACGATGGAGCTGCCCGTTGATCCTGCGCTTCCCAGCGGGTTCAAGCCGACGCTGTATGATCTATCGACCACCAACTACGTGAACCTGAGATCGACGCCGTTCTATGTGTTCACGACACCGGCATCAGTCATACCGACCGATTTCCGCCTCCTGATCGGCGACAGCACAAAACCGAATGTGGCTGTTACGGCGCCGAACGGCGGGGAATTCCTCGTCGTGGGGACGCCCTATAACATCACCTGGACGTCATCGGACGGAACCGGGGTTCTGCGGCACTATATCTATTATTCACTCACCGGCGGGGCCCCGTACACGCTGATCGATTCGACGAACGGGAATGTCTTCTCAAAACTGTGGACGCCTCCGTCGGCGGCGAGCGTGGCGAGCATCAAAGTTATCGCGCGCGACTCCGTTCTGAATGAACAGACGGATGTCAGCGACCATTCGTTTACGATCCTCGCGACCAACAGCATCTCCTTCAGCGCGCTGGCAGGATGGAACCTCGTCAGCCCCGCCATGCAGCAGGGAACGATGACTCCGGCCGCGGTATTCGGAGACGACTACGGCGCGACGCCCTTCTTCACGTTCCAGTACAGCCCGCTCTCGGGTTATTCAATCCCCTCGACGCTGAACATGGGACAGGGATACTGGCTCGGATCCAACAGCGCGCAGGTGATCGACGCGGTCGGGACTCCGGTGAGTTCCGCCAGTCTCGGACTTGCGGCGGGATTCAACATTGTGGGCAATCCCTTCCCCGTCGCGGAACCGAAGGACAGCTTGAAGTTCACCGACGGATTCCTGGTGAAAACAATGGCGCAGGCGGCAACGGCGGGATGGCTCTCGAACGTCCTCTACGGCTACAGCGGGACGAGCTATTTCGTGGAGAATTCGGCGATGGCGGTATGGAACGGCTACTGGATTCCCATGCTTCTGAGCGGGAAAACAATCCAGTACACACCGGCCGTCGGCGTGCCGACGCCGAAAGTAGACGTGATTGCCGAAGCGGCGACCCCTGTCCACTGGAGCGTCGATCTCGCCGCCTCGATGACCGTCAACGGCGATCGTTTCGGCGACAGGATCGCCTCCTTCGGAGTCCGCGAGGATGCAGGTGATGCGTTCAACCCGGTGTACGATGCCCCCCGGCCGCCGAGGGCGCCTTCGAAGGACTTCGTCGAGGTGAGCTTCCCGGCCCGCGGAGAGGGATATCCGGCAGGATTCGATTCCTACGCGCGCGATTACCGCACTCCGGGCAAAGCGGCCTGGACGTTTGTGGTGAGGAGCTCCGCCGAAGGGACAGTTACCCTGACGTGGGATCGCAATTCCATCTCCGGACTTGCAGCGGACGTGCGGATCGAACTGTTCGACGGGGCAGGCCATGCAGGAATCGACATGAAGAAGGTCGGTTCGTACACGTACGCGCAACAGGGGACAACGCACGAATTCTCGGTGAACAGTTCACGACAGGCCGTTCCACAGAAGTTCGACCTGACACAGAACTTCCCGAACCCGTTCAACCCCACCACCAAGATCAGTTATGCGCTGCCGGGCGATGCAAGGGTGCAGGTCGCAGTGTACGACTTTCTTGGAGAGAAGGTGGCAGAATTGGTGAACCAGACTCTTTCCGCCGGATATCATGAGGTGGTGTTCGACGCGTCCCGGCTTGCAAGCGGAATGTATTTCTACCGGATCACGGCCACCTCGGCCAATGGCGTACTCTTCACCGGCAGCAAGAAGATGATGTTGATCAAGTAACGTTTGTGACGAAATCCCCCCTGCCTCTTGTGCCGGGGGGAATTTCGATTTGGAGATCGATGGTGGAGAGATGGCAATGTGGCGGACTAAAATTTTTCTTGTTCTACTTCTGATTGGCTCGACAGGCCCGGCTCCCTCGCGCGAACACCCTCCCGGTGCCGCCCGTGGCGATGGTATTCTCGATTCTGTCACAACGACAGCCTGGTCGGCGGTCATCAGGGCCGCTATTGGCGTTTTCAGCGATTCTCTCGCGACGCTCGGCGTGAAATCCGACGCCACGCCGTCGTATGATTCGCTCTACGACGTACCGCATCCTCCGGAGATCGGAACGTACCTCGAAGTCTTTTTCCCCCACTCCGGCGGCAACTGGCCGCCGATCTGGGGTTCGAGATATGCGTTCGACTATACGAGTCCCCTGGGAGCGAGATGGGTGTTCGATGTCGAAACAAATATCACTCCGGGCACGCTCACGCTTTCCTGGGACACATCCCGGATCAACAAACTTCCGCCGGCGTACGTCCTATTGATGAAGGATTCGGCGACGGGCGTCATCACTAATATGCGAAACCATAACAGCTATTCGTTCCAATACTCGGCTCCGAGGTTGTTCGTCGTCGAGGCCGAGCAGGGTGCGACGGTCTACAACCTGAAGGGAGGCTGGAATCTCCTTTCCCTTTCGCGGATCGCGGCGGATTCTTCGGTCCAATTCCTCTTCCCCACCGCGGCCTCGCGGGCGTTCGGATATAACGGAGCCTATTCGATACAGACCGAACTGCACAAAGGAAGCGGCTACTGGATCAGATTTCACCACCAGGAGACCGTCTCTGTTCCCGGCCTGGGGATCGCCTCGCTCGATATTCCGGTCTCCGACGGATGGAACATGATCGGAACGGTCGACGCGACCATCCCCGCCCCCGGGGGAGGGTCCATCACTTCACGGTTCTTCTCGTACGACGGGGGGTATCAGCCCGTCGATTCGCTGAAATCCGGCGGAGGATATTGGGTAAAGGTCTCGGGGAACGGGACAATCCATCTGGGGCCCGGCACACAGAACATCGGGAAACAAACGTCGCGATTCCAGCCTGAACCAGTCACGCTGATAACCATCACGAACCCGGATAATGGACGTCAGCAGATGATGCTCTCTCCCGCCGGACGTCCGCCGGGCGAAAGTTCGAAATACGAACTGCCGCCAGTGCCGGACGAAGGGGCCTTTGATGCGCGGTTTACCTCACAGCGCTTCCGCGAAGAATACCCCGCCGGCGAACCGGCATCGTTCACCATTCGCATACAGTCTCCAAGCTATCCTGTTCGGGTCGAGATTGGCCCCGGCGATCCGGATATTTGTTTGTCAGTCACGGATTGCCTCTCAGGACGTGAGCTCGGGGCTTCCCACGGAGGAGCCACGCTGACCGTGACACTCCGGGACCCGGCCCACCGTGAACTCGTCGTACGCACCTCGCCATTGGAATTGCAACCGGCCGGAACGTGCCTTCTGCAGAATTACCCCAACCCGTTCAATCCGTCCTCCACGATCAGCTATTCCCTTGCGGAGAAATCCGAGGTCCGGCTCCTCCTCGCCGATGCCCTCGGAAGGGAAATCGGCTTGCTCGACCAGGGCTTGAGGGAAGCAGGAGCCCACGAGGTGACGATCGACGGCACGGTTCTCAAGCTCTCCAGCGGAGTCTACTTCTACCGCCTCGAAACCACCGGGCAGGCCACCGGCAGGACCTTCACCGCAACGAACAAGTTGATGTATCTACGATAATGATTCTCCATAAACCTCGAATACCATTCATGAGAGTACGATCACTCATCCCGGGGCTGTTCTGTCTTGCGGTCTGTTTCCTGTCGCACGCAGTAGCCCAGATAAACTATGACAATTGGAATTTCCTGATCAAGGGCGCGAACGGCACGATCACCGATTCGCTCGCCATCCTCGGGATTCGGAGCGACGCCACACCGGGCTATGACAACGCCTACGACGTCCCCCGGCCTCCGAGATCCCCCTCGGGAATCTATCTCGAGGTGTACTTTCCTCATTCGGGGGGCAATTACCCGGCAGTTCTCGGGACCGAGTATGCGGTGGATTTCCAGGGGCCCGCCGATCCCGTTTGGAATATGAGCGTCGAGGCCTCCTCCGCCGGACCGGTGACGCTTACATGGGACTCGGCCTACGCCGCTTCCATCGAACCCCGGGCACAGCTCTTCCTGTTCGACATCGCGGCCGGTTCGCTGACGGATATGAAACACGCCGGCCGTTACTCCTTCGTCTACAGCACCAAACGGGATTTTCAGATTATCGGGGCCGTGAAGATAGACCTCCGCTACCTCATGGAAGGGTTTTGGAACGGCACATCACAGGTCCAGGATACGGTGACTGCATACCTGGCTTCGTCCATCTCACCCTTCGGGCTTCTCGATTCGTCGGCAGCGGCCCTCTCAGGGTCGGGATCAGGGTTGCCGGTGTTCCGGAACGCCGCATCGGGGAGTTATTACCTCGTAATCCGGCATCGCAACCATCTCGAAGTGTGGAGCGCGTCCCCGATGGCTCTGGTCAAAGGGACGACGAGCATCTCGAGCTACGATTTTTCAACCGGCGCCGGAACGGCGTTCGGGGTCAACGCACTCAGGCAGGTCGGAAGCTCGTTCGTCTCCTGGGGCGGCGACGTCAACCAGGACGGGGTCGTCGACTTTCTCGACCGCAACCTGACCTGGAACAACAGGACCCTGACCGGACACCTGCCGACCGACACTAACGGCGACAACGTCACCAACTCCAATGACGACACAATCGTTCTCGGCAACCGTTTGAAGGTACGGCAGCGGCCGTAACCCCCGCTCATCCAACAATTGAAAAAGAGCAAGTCTATGAAATTCATCCTTCGGTTCTTCTGCACGATCTTCCTTTTATCGGCCACGGGGACCGCGTTTCTCTTCGGACAACCGGTTCCGCAGTACGAGCTGACCGTGCGAAATCCGGTGCTGAACGGCACCACCTATCAATTCGATCTCTATGTGAGGCGCACGGGCGCGACTCCCTTCCGAATCGGGAACAGCCAGTTTATCCTCTCATTCAATTCCGGGGCGTTCACCTCGCCTGCGTTTTCCCGCGTGGTTTCGACGGAACAGATCGGTTCGGGATTCTTCTTCGATCAGGTGATTTCGGGCGGCAAGCTGATGATCTCACTCGGAGGAAACGGATCGTTCGCCGGCGCCGCCGACATTGCCACCCCGGGACCGGGGACCAGGATCTCAACCTACCGGATCACCGGCGTGAATGTGCCCGTCCTTTCGGCCGGGCTTACATGGGTGAATTTGCCCGCCCTGATCCGGACGGGCGTCAGCGAAATCAATCCGTCCGACAACTATCGCGACATCACAGATCTCACCGGGGCGTCCCACATCAACGGCGGGGGAGAATTCGGACAGATTTCAGGTTACAAATTTAACGACCTGAACGGGAATGGGAGTTGGGATCAGCCGGCGGAACCGCCTTTGAGCGGCTGGACAATTAATCTTGCCGGCCCCAACGGGCCTTTTTCGGCCGTAACCGGAACCACTCCCTGGCCGGTGGGATATTACGAATTCGACAATCTCACGCCCGGCGACTATACCATCGGAGAAACCGTCCAGAGCGGGTGGTCGCCCACATTGACGCCGCCCAATCCGGTTCATCTTGCAGCGGGCCAGCAGGTTCCGAACGTCAATTTTGGAAATTACAGCGGGCCCGCCATCCTCGGCATGAAATTCAACGATCTGAACGGGAACGGAACAAAAGACGGGTCCGAGTCCGGTATCCCGGGCTGGGAGATCACGGCGGCAAAGGTGGGGGGCGGCGGCACAAAATCGACTCTGACGAACGCTTCCGGAAATTACACGCTCACATTCCTTCCCTCCGAGACAGGGACGTGGGTCATAGGAGAGACGGTGCAGCCGGGGTGGGTTCAGACGTTTCCCGTGTCGCCGGCGATGTACTCGATCAACATCCTGTCGGGAACATTCGTGACCGGAAAGGATTTTGGCAATTTTCAGGCAAGTTCCATCTCCGGAGTGAAGTTCGACGATTTCAACGGAGACTCGGTGAAGAACGCGGGGGAGCAGGGGATCGCCGGATGGCGGATGCGTCTTCTCAAGAACGGCAGCCAGGTCGACAGCATGCGTACCGATCTGAACGGCCATTACGCTTTCGATAGTCTCCCGACCGGCGCGTATGCGGTCGTCGAATCATCCGCATCGGGATGGATTCAAACTCTTCCTGCGTCGCCCGCCGGCTACGCCGCGAATATCACCGCCGGAGGAACGAACCTGGTCAACCGCGACTTCGGTAACTTCCGCCTGGGATCCATCTCCGGAATTTCCTACTACGACCTCAACCATAACGGAACGCAGGAACCGGGTGAACCGGGTATGGTCGGACTCCAGATCGATGCGGTCTCACCCGCCCGCAGTTATCATACCTTCACGCTCACCGGCGGAGCCTGGTCGATCACCAACATGCTCGCCGGCGACTATACGCTCTCCGAGCATATCCCCCTGGGATATCAGATCCCGCCCGTCAACGGGTCCTATGCGGAGGTCATCACGAGCGGCGCTGATATAACGGGGTTGCGCTTCGGAAACAGCTCCTCATCCGATACCATAGGCTTCAGGACATTCGGATATGCGGCGATGGCGCAGGCACAGTATGCCAGAGGAAAGATCGGACCGATCAGAAGAAGACCCGACAAGGTTCAGTTTTGCGCCATTATCACCAACCAGACCGGCACTCCGGCTTCGTTCCTTCGGGTCTATTTTCGTGTGCCCCTCTACATCGACGACCCGGGTTACCCGATTGTCATCTCCCCTGCACCCCGGATGATCACAACCAGCGGATTCTCGGGAAAACAGATCGACATCACGTTCGACCATGATATCAACGTGGGCGATTCGATAACATTTTGCGGTTGGGGGAAGAAGGTCAAGCGGCAGAGCGCGAGCTATGTCTGGAAGAACCCGAATTCCACCGTGCCGACGCTTCCCAAAGCGATCTTCACGATGAATGAGCCGCGGTATCCGAAGCCGAACCCCGCCAACATGTACGACGAAGTGTTTTTGGACAACGGATTCGGCACGCCCGACACAGGGGGGCTGGTGGTGGGCATCCCCCGGCCTGACAATCCCCGCCACTACGGCTGGGTCCGGTTACGTCTTGCGAAGGACCTCAAGAAGTCGTTCTACGGAAGGACCGGAATTCACTCCGATAACACACACGGATACAACGACCTGGTTCACAAACCGTTGGTGAAAGAGTTGAAAACACTCCCTCCCACAAAGCAGAATAACCGGCTCTTCGCGGATGTCGCTGCGCTGAAGATCAACATCGCGGCGAGCGTGCTTGGCATCACCGCACACGGCTTCGGGGAATTGATCTTCGATGACGGCGTCAGCCCGTTGAGCGGCCTTACGGTGCGGCAACTCGCCTCCCGGGCCGACTCGATGCTGACGTTCTGGCGGGGTATTTTGACTCAATCATTCGTCGGCATGGACACCGTCATCGCAAGAGTAAACTCTTCGTTCGAGGGGGCGGTCGATTCGCTTTCCTTTGCCAGAACGCTGGTCTACGCCGCGGTGAGACCGCTGCAGGAGGTGGCTTTCCTCCGGGCCCTTCCCGGCTCGATTCCGACCGCGATGAATCCACCCGGATTCCACCAGGTCGATTTGCCTCCGGCGTTCTCGCTGCACCAGAATTATCCCAACCCGTTCAATCCGACGACGACGATCAGTTTCGACCTGCCGGGAAGCGGCGTGGTGACCCTGCGCGTCTTCAACGTCCTCGGGCAACAAATCGCAACACTCATCGACCATGCGAACCTCGACGAGGGAGAACAAGATGTCGAGTTCGACGCCCACAACCTGCCCTCCGGCGTCTATTTCTACCGTCTGGACGTCACCCCTCTGAATGACGAAGACGGGTCCGTTGCTCCCAGTTCGCTGAGCCAGACCGGAAAGATGATGCTTTTGAAGTGATGTGACCGGCTTGTAAGTCTCGCTGAAATTCAATACACTCCAACTCCACCAGCGAGAAGGAAGAGCCATGCACATCGATACGGGTAACACGGGCTTCATGCTCCTCTGCTGCAGCCTCGTGATGTTGATGACCCCCGGCCTTGCGTTTTTCTACGGCGGCCTCGTCGGACGGAAAAACGTCCTCGCGATCATGATCCAGAGTTTTGTCTCGATGGGCTGGACCACCGTCCTCTGGTACGCCTTCGGTTACTCGCTCTGTTTCAGCGGGGATGTGGGCGGGGTGATCGGGAACCTCGACATGGCATTCCTCAGGGGAGTGGACCTTTCCACCCCGTCCCCTATCAATGACAGCATTCCCCTGATCGTGTTTGTCGCCTACCAGATGATGTTTGCGATCATCACTCCCGCGCTCATCACCGGAGCGTTCACCAACAGGGTGACGTTCAAGGCGTATATGTGGTTTCTCACGGGTTGGCTTGTCTTCGTTTATTTTCCGTTCGTACACATGGTCTGGGGCGGCGGCTTCCTCCAGAAATGGGGCGTCCTCGATTTTGCCGGCGGCATCGTGGTTCATAACATCGCCGGGATGGCAGCTCTTGCATCCGTCCTCTACGTCGGGAAGCGAAGGGTCCAGGATCGCGGGCCGCACAGCATTCCTCTTGTCGCCCTCGGGACGGGTCTCCTCTGGTTCGGCTGGTACGGGTTCAACGCGGGAAGCGAGTTCCGCGTCGACTCCGTCACCGCCAGCGCATTCCTGAACACAGACATCGCCGCATCGTTTGCGGCTGTCACCTGGATGGCGGTCGACTGGCTGATCTCCAAGAAACCGAAGTTTCTCGGGCTCCTCACAGGGGCCGTGGCTGGTCTGGCAACCATCACGCCGGCTGCCGGATACGTTTCGCCCACAACTGCGGTCATCATCGGGATCGTTGCGGGGGTGGTCTGTTATTTTGCCGTCGCGCTCAAGAATAAGCTTGCCCTCGATGACGCACTCGACGTCTGGGGTGTCCACGGCGTCGGGGGATTTCTCGGAATCATACTTCTGGGCGCATTCGCATCGCTCGCATTCAACCCATCCGCCGGAACCGACGGCCTCTTTTCCGGCAATAGCACGTTCTTCTTCAAACAGCTCATTGCAGCTCTCTTTTCTTCCGTCTGGGCATTCGGATTCACCTACGGCATGCTCTGGATCATCGACCGGATTACGCCTGTCAAGGTCAAAGAAGCGGACGAAGAGGCGGGTCTCGATGCATCGTTGCATTCTGAAACGGCATATCTGGAGGAAGAGATAGAAGGCTGAACTTTCCCCCCTCCCGCCTGTCAACCTTTCTGTAACCATTCCCGTCTAAGACAGTATACAAGTAAACGGCTGCCGGCTCACCCCCGGGCGAACGGCGCTGCGAAGCCAACCGAACTTACCGGCTCCATCAGGTCGTCAAGGAGTTCCCTATGAAATTGTTGCTCTGCGCGCTTCTGTTCGCCCTCCCGGGCCTCATCCGGGCAGAGGTGCCCGATTCGGCCGCAACCCCCAAACTCACCGTTCATGCCATACATATTACCGAACCGGTCGTCATCGACGGGATGCTGAGCGAGCCGGTCTGGAGCAAGGACGACGGTATTTCAACCTTCCGGCAGCTCGATCCCGTGGAAGGAGCTCCCGCTTCACAAACCACGACCGTCCATGTGGCATACGACGACGCAGCCCTCTACATCGGAGCGCGTTGCGTCGATACCGCCCCTGATTCGATGGTCGTGCGGCTCAGCCGCCGCGACGGAAACTGGGATTCCGACATGTTCTTCTGCTATCTCGATCCCTATCATGACCAGATCAGCGGATTCTATTTCGCCCTCGACGCGGCCGGCACCCTCTACGACGGCACCCTCTACAACGACGAATGGAACGACGACTCGTGGAACGGGGTGTGGGAGGGAAAAGTGCATCGCGACGACCATGGTTGGACCGCGGAGATGCGGATTCCTTTTTCGCAGCTCCGGTTTCAGCAGAAAGACCAGTACACATGGGGGATCAACTTCCGGAGGGACGTCGCGCGCCGCAACGAGCGCGCCTATGTGGTCTTCACGCCGAAGAACGGCAGCGGCTTCGTCTCCCGGTTTCCCGATCTCGTCGGGATCGAGAATATCAACGCCGCGCGGCAGGCGGAGTTTCTTCCCTACCTTACGACGCGAGCCGAATACTCGAGCCACCTCCCGAACGATCCGTTCAACAGCGGTTCCCGGTACACTCCGAAGTTTGGGGGAGACCTCAAGATGGGCCTTGGCCCGAACCTGACGCTCGACGGAACCGTTTATCCCGATTTCGGACAGGTCGAGGTCGATCCGGCGGTGGTCAACCTGAGCGATGTGGAAACGTTCTTCCAGGAAAAGCGCCCGTTCTTCATCGAGGGATCGACCATCTTCAATTTCGGCTCCGGAGGGACGAACAACAACTGGGGATTCAACTGGCCCGGCGTCACGTTCCTCTACAGCCGGCGCATCGGCAGAGCCCCCCAGGGGAGCACGCCGAACGCCGATTTCGCGGACGTTCCTTCCGGAACCGACATCCTGGGCGCGGCGAAGATCACCGGAAAAGTACTCGAGAGCTGGAATATCGGCGCGATCCAGGCAGTCACATCCCGCGAGTTCGCGGACATTCAAACCGGCAGCGTCCGGTCACGGGCGGAAGTGGAACCCCTCACCTACTACGGCGTCGTGCGGGCGCAGAAAGAATTCGAGAAGGGGCGCGAAGCGCTCGGCTTTTTCTCCTCGCTTGCGTCGCGGCAGTTTCAGGACGACCGGCTCAGGGATCAGATCAACAAAGACGGATTCGTCGGCGGTCTCGACGGGTGGTGGACGATCGATCAGGACAAAACCTGGGTCCTTGGCGCATGGGCTTCGGTGTCGCGGGTCGACGGCAACAGGGCGCGCATGCTCTCCCTGCAACGGAATTCCCAGCATTACTTCCAGCGCCCCGACGCGGATGATGTAGCGGTCGACAGTAATGCGACCTCCATGACCGGCTACTCAGCCCGCTTCAGGCTGAACAAGCAAAAAGGCAACTTCTATCTCAACGCCTCTCTCGGTGTCATCAACCCGAAGTACGAACCGAACGATCTCGGTTTCATGTCGCGCTCGGATGTCATCAATGGTCATCTCGTGATGAGCTACCGCTGGACGGAGCCCCGGTCATTCTACCGGTTTATAGAACTCGGCGGCTCGCTCTTTCAAAATTACGACTTCGATATGAATTCCACCTGGAGAGGCCTGTTCCACTTCGGGTACATTGAGTTTCCTAACTTTTACTCGCTCAATTGGAACACCGCCTATAACCCGCAGACGATCAGCACCCGCAGGACTCGCGGCGGACCGGCGATGCTGACACCGCCGGGGTACCAGTTTGATCTCTATCCCTCCACTGATCAACGCAAGAGTTTGGTTTTCAGCTTCGATTGGTTCACGTACCAGGCGGTCCATACCAGGGATTGGGCTTTTTCGCCCAGTGTCCAGTGGAGGCCCTCGACGAATATTTCCTTCTCGTTCAGCCCGTCGTTCGAGCACGACTTCGAAGGCGCCCAGTATGTGGGGACCTTCGTCGACCCGGCCGCCCGGTCCACGTTCGGGAGACGGTATGTGTTTGGAGAAATGAATCAGAACACCCTCTCGGCGGGGATGCGGCTGAACTGGACCTTTACTCCCCAGATGAGCCTCCAGGTGTATGTTCAGCCCCTTATTTCCGCGGCGCAATTCAACCGTTTCAAGGAACTGGCGCAGCCGAAAACATACGATTTCAACTATTACGGTGAGAATGGATCGACGATTGGACTGGACGATGCAACGAACGAGTATTCCGTGACACCGGCCGGCTCCTCCCCCTTCACGTTTTCAAACCCCGATTTCAACCTGAAGTCGCTGCGCGGAAGCGCGATCCTGCGGTGGGAGTACCTCCCCGGCTCGACGGTCTATTTTGTCTGGACGCAGAGCCGGAGCGGAATGGACGATGACGGCGAATTCCAGTTTAACAGATCGATCGGGCACCTCTTCGATGCGACGCCCGACAACATTTTCCTCGTCAAGCTTTCGTACTGGTGGAATATGTAGTATTTCAGATCTCCCGGTAGGCGCGACCTTCAGGTCGCGTGCCATTCAGCGCAGCCTGAAGGCTGCGGCTACCAGGAGAAACCGGCAGAGATAACGGTAGGCGCGACCTTTAGGTCGCGTTTTTTTTGGGCGCAGCCTGAAGTCTACACCTACCAAACCGCCCGGTAGTGTCGCAGTTTCACCCTCTCTCGTTATCCCGGCATGTTTTAGGTCGGGATCTTTATAAAAGAGTTGAAAGATGCTGACCAGGAGCATGTCAGCATGACGAGGTGGAGAGAAATATCGCGAAACCGTGATAGCCCAAATCAGCTTGTTTTGTTGTTCCGTAAACCTTTTCCTCGTACTTTCCGTCTTATACAGTAAAGAAGGAGCTCCATTGACCGATGAACAGTTGCTCATCGATCGTGCACAGCAGGGAGACGGGGACGCGTTCCGGCAACTCGTGGAGCGCTCGAATCGCACAGTGTACCGGCTTGCATACGATCTGACCGGCAACCGCCACGATGCGGAAGACCTGTCGCAGGAAGTCTTTGTCCGGGCATACCGGGCGCTTCCGGGCTTCCGTCGGGAGGCCAAATGGAGCACATGGATCTACCGTATCACGGTGAACATTTGTCTCGACCACCGGGATGCACGCTCAGGAAAGCGCCTTGAATACAGGGAAGATATCGATGACGATCTGCAACAGGAACCGGGCCGCAGCGCCACTGCCATCATGCCGGACAGAGAAACGGAGTCAGGCATGATTCACGAGCACATCGAACGCGCGCTCGGCCGGCTCTCGCCCCAGGAACGGTCCGTGTTCGTGCTCCGGCACTACCACGACCTCCCCTTGAGGGAGATCGCCGACACGATGCAGATCGCGGAAGGGACCGTCAAGTCGCACCTCTTCCGCGCGCTGCAACGCCTCCGGCGCGAGCTCGCTTTCTACAGGCCTGAATTGGGATTGGAAGGAGATTGACCATGACATGTGATCACGCAAGAGAATTATTCACGGAGGGGCTCTACGGCGAGCTTTCTCCGGAACTCCAGAAGGAACTCACCGGACATATCGCCACCTGCGCCTCCTGTTCCAGGGAATATCAGGCGCTCAAGGAAACACTCGCGATCATGGACGGGCGCAGGATCCCCGAGCCCCGCGAAGCGTTCGAAGCCGGGCTCTGGAACCGGATCAACGCGCAACTCGGCACCCGGGAAACCGGCGCACGTGCTACAGGCGACCGGGCTCCCCTTCCGGGGAGGAAGGCTGCAACCCGGCCGGCGGCCATGCCGGCCTGGGCATACGGAATCGCCGCGACAATTCTTCTCGCAGTGGGGTTCTACCTGGGAAAAACATACTTCGGGACTCACCAGCCGGAAATCGTACAGCGGAGCAGCCCGCCCGCCCTCGCGCCCCTGCCCGAAAGCGAAGACAGCGCCACCTCCCAGGCCGTCGCCTACCTTCAGCGGTCGAAGAATCTCCTCATCGGCCTCGCGAATCTCGACGCGGAGCACCGCGCCACGATCGACCTGAAGCACAACCAGGAAGTCTCCCGGGAATTGATCGAACAGGCGGACGTGCTGACCGTCTCGTTGAACAAACCGAGCCAGCAACAGGTCCGGCAGCTCATCATGGATCTCGAAGTGATTCTCGTGCAGCTTGCGAACATCGAGGTGAAACCGGGGGTCCCGGCCATCGAGATGGTGCAAAAAGGCATCGATCAGAAATCCATATTGCTTAAGATTAATCTCGAAGAAATGCGCTCGATGGCGCGCAGGTCGCCCGGCGAACAACCCAAGAAAACCACACTGTAACACCGGAGGATTCATAATGCAAAAACGGATCAGCAATTCAATCAAGACCACAATCATTCTGGCGGTGCTCATCGCACTCGGACTCTCCGGGATGGCACGGGCGCAGGACGGCTCTTCGAAAGCCTACGAAGCCGCCTACAGCCGCATCCTCGATGAGAAATGGGGGGATGCGCAGAGCGCCCTCTCCGACTTCGTCAAGAAGTATCCGAAGAGCAACCTGATCGACGCGGCCCGCTACTGGCACTGCTACACGCGCGACAAGCTGGGAGAATCCAGGGAAGCGGTCTTCGGCTGTTATCGCGACTTTATCTCCTCCTACCCCAAGAGCAAATGGGTGAAGGACGCGAAATCGAACATGGTCAACCTCGCATACCAGCTCTCGCGCGAAGGGAAACCGGAGTACGAGAAGATCGTCAAGGGGATGGACGATTCGGGCGATGAGGACGTGAAGCTGGCGGCCCTCTACGCACTGGGAAACATGGGGAGCAAAGAAGCGTATTCCACAATCGTTTCTCTGTATGCCGGGATGCCGAGCGAGAACATCCGGAGCAAGATCGTCTACATTCTCGGCAATTTCGAAACGGCGGAGAGCAGGCAGAAGCTGAGCGAGATCGCGTTGAAAGATCCCAGCATCAAGGTCAGGAAGGATGCGGTTTACGCCATCGGGAACAGCGGGGGCCCGGGCTCGGTTTCGGCGCTCGAGAAAGTCGTCCACTCGGACGCCGATCCCGAATTGCGAACCGCGGCCCTCTATACGATCGGAAACGTCGAAGGGGATTCTGCCGCGTCATTCCTGGAAGAAATTGCACGGACAGACCGTGATCCCGCCCTCGCGAAGGCGGCGGCAAACGCGCTGGGCAATATTTCGACCACGGCGGCCTCGAACGGGCTCCGGAGAGTCATCAAGGAAGCGACCCAGATGGAAGTTCGGAAAGCCGCAATGTACGCGCTGGGGAACCAGGGAAACTCGGTTGCAGTCGCAGCCCTGAAAGACGCCTGCCTCACAGATCCCGACCATGACCTTGGTAAGGATGCGGCGTACGCGCTCGGGAATATCGGAGGCGCCGGCGCCCTCACCGCCCTCGAAGAGATCGCGGGAAAAAGCGCGAATCCGAAGGTGACCGAGGCGGCACTCTACAGTCTCGGAAACATGGGCGGAGAAGAAGCGAAGAAATTTCTCATGCAGACCGCGGTCAACAGTACGGATGAGAAAACCGGCAAGACGGCGGTGTATGCCCTCGGAAATCTGAGCGACGGCCACGACGCCGAGCTTATGCTGCAGATCGTGAAAAGTTCAAAGCTCCCCGAAGTCCGGAAGCAGGCGCTCTACCAGATCGGCAACAACGCGGAGGGGCCGGGCGCGATAAAAGTGCTCGGCAGTGTCGCTGCCGATGAGAACGATCCTGAACTGCAGGGCGCGGCGGTGAACGCACTCGGCAATACGGGGAGCGACGACGCCGTGCCCATCCTCGCGGGCGTCGCAAAGAGCGGAGGGAACAAACATATCCGGAGCGCGGCGGTGAACGCGCTCGGTCAGATCGGGAGCGAAAAGGCCCGGGCCGCACTTCTTGAAATCCTCGAGATGAAGCCCAAGGGAAAGGAGTGACCGATGAAACAGGGTACACTTTTCTCCCGGCACTTCGTTTTTGGACTTTTGATCGCAATCGGGATCACGGGCACATCCGCTCAAAAGGTCGTGCGGGATCCCGATACCGCGGCACCGCTCCCGGGTAAGTTTGCCTGGGCCCAGGCCGAGGCGAAAAAGCGGGGATTCGAAAGCGGATATTGGGTCGGCTACTCCATCCAGCGGCAGATGTCCGAGCACTCCTATATCGGATCGTTCTATTCCGACCCGCGACGGAACAGGCCCTCGCTTAGCGAGCTCGTCACAGGCGCAAGACAGCTCGACATCCGCGCCGACGGAATAACCGGTGACGACAACGACAATGACGTGGTGACTAACGACGATGACGGCCGGGGGTCAGGCAGAAAGGTCGCAAAGGAAGTGGGCATCCTGCTCCGCTTTTCGGGAAAGCCATCCATCGAGCCGGACAAAATTAAGATCAGCAGCCTCTCGCTCCGCGTCGACTTCGAAGACGCACCTCTTCTCTGGCTTGGCGGCGCCGCGGACGGGGAGAGTATCGAATTCCTGAAGGCAAGATTCTCGGCCTCCCAGTGGACCGAGGTAAAAAAGGAGCTCGTGAGGGCGATCGGGCTTCACGAACCGTCGCCGGCGGTCTTTACGTTCCTGCGGGATCTTCTTACAAGCAAGGAGACAGGCAGCGTGAGGGAGGAAAGCGCCTTCTGGCTCGGACAATTGAATACCGATGAGGCGCTCGGAGCTCTCATGCACGCGGCTGAAACTGATGCATCCGAAAAGGTCAAGGAGCAGGCGGTCTTCGGGATCAGCCAGATGGAGGGAAACCGCGGACTGGAAGGCCTGATTAAACTCGCCAAGGAGAGTCCAGAACGGGAAGTCGGGAAGAAGGCGGCCTTCTGGCTGGGTCAGCGGGCGTCGGAGAAGGCAATATCCACTCTGAAGGACATCGTCTACTCAAGCAAGGATACTGAACTTCAAAAGAATGCGCTCTTCGCTCTCACCCAGTGCTCCAACGGCGGGGCAGTCGAGGATGTGATCAAGATCGCCACCACCCACCCGAATCCGAAAATCCGGAAAGAAGCGATCTTCTGGCTCGGTCAGTCGGAGGATAAGCGGGCTGTCGAAGCCCTGATCGATATCGTCCGGCACTAAGACTGCAGCCCCGGATCCTTCTGGATTCCGGGGCTGCTTTAACCCCGCCTCACATCAACATCAAACCTGCAACTCTCCTCCCCCCTAAATTAAGTACAATGGTCAGCGCAAATTGACGGTAAAGTTTCATTCCTTTTCTTATCTTTGAGTAGCTGTAAGAACCATCATTTCTTCATGATACTCCCATGGAAAGCACAAAACGCATCGCTCTCGTCGCGCACGACAACCGGAAGAAAGACCTCATCGAGTGGATCGAGTGGAATCGATCGGCGTTACTGGAGCACAGGCTGATTTGTACAGGCACCACGGGAAAACTGGTCGAAGAGGTCCTGAAAAAGGACATGGAGGGGAGCCCGGGTAGGAAAATCAATATCCGCAAGCTCAAGTCAGGACCGTTGGGGGGTGATCAGCAGCTCGGAGCGTTGATCACCGAAGGAGAGATTGATGTGATCATTTTCTTGTGGGATCCGATGGAACCCCAGCCCCATGATGTGGACGTGAAGGCATTGCTCAGAATCGCGGTCCTCTACAATGTTCCGACCGCGTGTAACCGTTCGACGGCGGATTTTCTGATATCGTCTCCCCTCTTTGTAGCCGACTACGCCCCCACCCTTACGGATTTCTCTCACTATATCCGCAGAGGCATAAACTTGTAGCACGTGTTCCGGCGGGCCGGAACACTGGAGGTCACTGGTACTTCTGCGGACGGAACAGGAAGAATGCCCGGAAGACTCTAAACACAAGGTATGCGATAAAGCCCAAGGCGGAGAAGTAAATGTAGAATTCTCGGCTCTCGGGACCGATCGAGAAAATCTTGAAGAGCGTGAACATCGCCACTCCGAAGATATAGACCGGCCCCATGTTGAAGTAATGCCCCTCGTCCACCTGCCGGAGCTTCCGGATTTCCTCGTTGTCCACGTACTTCTCGCGCGAGCCGTGCCAGAGCATGTTCTTGATATGAAACGGATTCCCGTTCGACGCCTTGAGTATTTCCCTTCGGTACAACTCGCGGTCGACAACCCGCAGCGGATAGTGCTCGCAATAATAATCAATGAGTTGAATGCAGACGGGCTCCGGAAGTGGTTCAAGCCTGATTTTTGAGAACGCCGCCCAGATTTTTTTGAAGACGTAGTGCTCCTTCATTTCGACTGAGGCGGCGCAAACCACCGCGATATTCAGAAGCGCTTCCAGAAATGCCTGTTGCCCCGGTGAGATTCTATCGAGCGTATCGAAGAAGATCAGGTACGGCTTCGGTGACCGGGAAATCGCCTCGAACACCGCCGCCTGGAGCCTGACCGATCCAATAGCCGACAGTCGTTTCTTGACCACACCCCAATCGGAGCGCTCTTCGCCCGTCTCGATCCGCAGGTCTCCTCTATAATAGAGTTTCTCCGCCAGTTCCTTCAGGCACTCGCCGAGCGGGCTCGAATGTTCGATGAAGAGCTCTTTGTATTGTCCGGGATCGATGTGAAGCGCGAGCTTTCCCCGGCTGCGAGCGAGGAGGTAAGGCGAAAATTCGATTCGCCTCACCCGTCCGCTCAGAATCCACTTCGCCTCCATTATCAGCCGGCTTTTGCCGATTCCCTTCTCTCCCAGCAGCAATGTATGCCTCCCCCGCTGGAGATTTCTGACAAGCTCGAACAGTTCGTCGTGCCTGCCGATGAATATCGTGTCGTGCCGTAGATCTTCGACGGGACCAACCGGGGTCATCGCCCTTCATCGCGACCGGGCGGACGTCTCCCGAGGAATTCCAACCCGCGTTCCCCCATCCTGAGCCTGCATCGGGGGATGGTCGAGCCGAAGCGGTTCTTTGATAAATAGAGCTCGCGTTCCGCCCCATTCCCTTCCGGCTCCTCAAGATAGAGGACCACGTCAACGGCATGCTCGAGAAGTTTGGGTCCTGCGGCTCTCCCGCCTTTCGTGACCTGCCCGACCAATATGAGGATGAACCCCTTCTCTTGCGCCGAACGTCGGAGCAGGTATGAGCACTTCCGGATCTGCGCCGGGCCTCCCGGAATGGACTCCGAAGCATCGCTGTAGAGAGTCTGTATCGAATCAATAACGAGAATTGCGGGACGGCATGTTTCTACGTGCGGGATGATCTTCGAGACGTTCGTTTCGAAGAGGAGGAAGATTCCCGGTGAATTGATCTTTAACCGGTCTGCCCGGAGCTTTAGCTGCTGAACAGACTCCTCCCCGCTCACGTACAGCGACTTTACTTTCGACTTTCTGAGCAACTGCAATACAAGCGTCGATTTTCCCGCGCCGGGTGTTCCGATCAGAAGAATTGAACTGCCGGGAACGAAACCGCCCCCGAGAAGTAAGTCAAGCGGTCCGATGTTCGACGTGATGCGCGGGGATGGAGCCGACGCCATGTCTGCGAGCGCGACAGGGTGAGGATCCTCCGGCGAGACTCTTGATGATTGGTTTTGGAACGAGTTCCATGCTCCGCAGTCGGGGCAGGAGAGGTGAAAGAGGGGAAAGGCGTGCTGGCAACCGGAACAGCGGTACGGCATCGAATGCGGATCCGGTGAGCGCTCTCAAGGAAGGCGCTTGATGATAAACACGACCTCCGTTTTCCGGTCGCGCGGGAGGCGGCGGATATCGGCCAGGAGGCCGTGCACCGGGGAGCGTATCTCTGATTCCCGCTCGGCCGCCGTCGCTTTTGCCCCGGTTTCTTTGATGGCCAGAGACAGAGTCGCCATCTCAAGACGGGACTTTGCGGCCTCGGCATCCTTCGATGAAACCAGCTCGGAGGCGACCCTCTTGTTTCTGAGCCATTTCAACTGCGACACCCTGAACAGCTCTTGCGAGATGAAGCCGTTTCGGAGAAGCTCTTCGCTCTGGCCGTATTCCGCAGAATCTACTTTTACCGCTTGCTCTGCGTCGCTTATCCGGCGTTGAAAGTCGACGGAGAGGTCATGCGAGCGTTCCCGGGCCGCGCTCAATTTTTGTTCGAGAAGGTCCTTTTGTTCATTGAAAAACCTTGCGCGGTCGATTCGGCCTATTATTTCCTTTTCCCGGAGCGTGTCTCCCGGTCTTTTCAACAGCAGAACGGAATCCTTCGGATCGATCAGTGAGACGACCCTGGAATAGCTCTCGGGCCTGGAATGGATGCCGGATCCCGAATCAGGCTCGCCGGACCCATTCGCCAGAATCGTCTTGATGGTGAGAACTCCCTTGGTGACCAGAACTCC